>SCUC01000225.1 GCA_004322375.1 Bacteroidota bacterium | reverse complement strand
CACGTTCAACCTTGGCGGCGGCGGCGTTTGCAACCTTCGTCTTGGCTATGTGTTCACAGTACCGCCAGAGACCAACATTGCTGGCGATGCGTACATTGGTCAGATTCTTACCAATGCTTACTATACTGGTCTATAATCTTAGCTAATTACTACTAGCGTAAGCAAGGGGATTTACGGGAAACCGTAAGTCCCCTTATTTTTTTTCTCGCGTCATCAAGTTGCTGTAATAACACTTTTTCAACGGCGTGGCATCGCTCAGTTCAATAAAGAACCCCTTCCCCATAGAACAAATTCTTCCTCAGCTTCAATATTCCCTTTCCACAAATCCCAATGTCGTTCTTTCTGCTGAACCGGGCGCAGGAAAAACAACGCGTGTGCCTCTTGCTCTTGTCAACGAAACATGGTTACAGAATAAAAAGATAATACTGTTGGAGCCACGCAGGCTCGCGACACAACGCGCTGCAGCATATATGGCTTCACTGTTGCATGAAAAACCGGGGGGTACGGTAGGTTATACCATTCGCGGTGAACGACAGGTTAGCGGCAAGACACGAATTGAAGTGGTAACTGAAGGCGTGCTTACCAGAATGCTCCAGGATGACCCTGAATTACGAGGAACCGGAATAGTTATTTTCGATGAGTTTCACGAACGAAGCATACATGCAGACTTAGGGCTTGCTTTGACATTAGATGTGCAAGAACATTTGAGAAATGATTTAAAAATCCTCGTCATGTCGGCAACGCTCGATGGCATAGCAATTTCCGCCCTGTTCGGTAACGCTCCTGTTATTCAGAGTGAGGGGAGAGTATTTCCGATTGATACGCATTATCTCAGTGCTTCTCCTACAGATATGATAGAACGAAGTGTCGTTGCAGCAATTATCCGCACGCTGAAGAATGATGAAGGGGATGTGTTAGTATTTCTTCCCGGTCAACGAGAAATACGGCGCGTTGCTTCCTCACTCGAAACGACGGAATTACCGGAGAATGTTATTGTTCATTCTCTCTACGGTGAAGCGCCGTCCAAGCAACAGCAAGCCGCATTATCTCCGGGTCCGGTCGGGAGAAGAAAAGTGATTCTCTCTACAAGCATAGCGGAAACAAGTTTGACTATTGATGGGGTTCGCGTTGTTATTGATTCAGGATTTTCCAGGATTCCAAAATTTGACCCGAGAAGAGGCATGTCAGGGTTAGTGACAGTACCGGTTTCTCAAGCAAATGCAGAGCAGAGGAGGGGACGCGCGGGAAGACAACAGCCCGGAATATGTTACCGACTCTGGACTGAACAATCGCATCATTCGTTGCAAAAATTTCTTCCGCCCGAAATACTTTCCACTGACCTTGCGCCGCTCGCGCTTGAGCTCGCGCGGTGGGGAACACCTAACGGAAAAGGATTGCGTTTTCTGGATGTTCCTCCTGAAATTCATCTTGCACAAGCTACTGAGTTATTACAGCAATTAGGCGCAATAGATGCAAATGGGACCCTTACACCGCACGGCAGGGCAATGGCAGAATTGCCCGTCCATCCCCGGCTTGCACACATGCTTATCCGTGGAAAAGAACTTGGCTGCGGAACTCTCGCCTGCGATATTGCCGCGTTGTTGGAAGAACGAGATTTGCTTCGCGGCGAATCCGATACGGATACTGATTTACACTCACGATGGCATGTCCTACAATCAGGAAAAACAAAAGATCGTAATACTCTTGAGCGGGTACGAACACAAGCATCACGCCTAAAGAAAATGGTTGGAGCGCAAACCGGTAAGACAAGGGAAGAATACCTTGGGCTTTTGCTTGCGTTGGCATATCCCGAAAGAATTGCAAAACGCCGCAATGAGGGTAGTGAGCGTTATCAAATGGCAAATGGAACGGGCGCGGTTCTTCCCAAATCCAGCATGCTATCCCGTGAACAATATCTTGCCATAGGAGAAGTTGATGGAGTGGGAAGCGAGGTGAAAGTTTTTCTTGCCGCCCCGATCTCTGAAGATGATATCAATCTTGTTTTTGGTGAGAAGATTGTTAGGAGCGAAGAAATTTTTTGGGATGAGAAGCAAGAAGCTGTGGTAGCAAGAGAGGTAACAACATTGGGAGCAATCGAGCTGCGGGAGTCTAAATTATCGTCACAGAATGATAAACTTGTTCCAAAGATGATTGAGGGGATACGGATGTTGGGGATTGACGTTCTGCCATGGACGAAGGAGGCTTTATCGTTGCAAGCAAGGAGCGAGTGGCTGCGTAAAAGAGCCCTTGCGCCTGCCGATTGGCGTAATTTGAGCGCTGAATATCTTCTTGCTACGTTAGAAGAATGGTTGACGCCATACTTGACAGGAATAACCAAGCGAACTCAGCTGACACGGTTGGACATGACCGCAATTATCCGCTCATTATTTTCCTTTCCGCAGCTGTGCGAGCTTGATGAACTTGCTCCAACTCATCTCGTCGTGCCGACCGGTTCAAGAATCCCACTCGATTATTCATCGGGCGAGCAGCCGGTTCTGGCGGTACGGTTGCAAGAAATGTTTGGAGAAACAGAAACGCCAACAGTTGCAAGAGGAAGGGTTCGAGTGTTATTGCATCTTCTCTCTCCGGCGCACCGTCCCCTTGCCGTTACACAGGATTTGCCAAGCTTTTGGAAGAATGCTTACCCCGATGTTAGAAAAGATATGCGCGGACGTTACCCGAAACACTATTGGCCCGAAAACCCGCTTGAGGCGGAGCCAACGAGAAGGGCGAAGAGAGCGGGGCAGTAAGAGCAAAAATAAAAAAACCACCCTCATTGCACTGACCCAATGGGGTGGTTTCTTCCTTGCTAAGATGATGTCGGTTAGTCTGTTGTTAATTACAGTATCTTAGTCAAGTTTTTCAAACCTACACAAGTCGAAAAGAATGTAGCCCGAACTCCACTGGTCAAGATTACCTCGTAACAGTACCATTATTGTATCGGATGGAGTGGTCGTTATTGTATCGAGCAAGGTTCCGCTCTTCCAGGTCGAATCGGAAAAATGCAATGATTTTCTTGTGCTCCAGTTCCCTGAATCGCTG
>SCUC01000224.1 GCA_004322375.1 Bacteroidota bacterium | reverse complement strand
GTTCCTTGTTATCAATTATTTCAATCAACCGTTTTATCATTGCCGCCGTTGCTCCCCAAATAAGATGTCCTTGATGCTCAAAAAACCAGACTGTAACGGTTTTATCGTACAGAAGTCGCTGTTCTGTTCTCCCGTTTCCCGTATCGGCAAAGAAAGAAAGAGGAACGAGCAGCGTCTCGGCAACCTCGGCTTTGTTTATATCGAGCGGCGGAAGGTTGGAAATATATCCGACGATTGGAGTGATAAGGAAATTCGATGGTGTCATAAAATCATCTATAGCCCCGATGATTTCAACCGAAGCGCGGGGCAGCCCGATTTCCTCTTCCGTCTCGCGCAGCGCAGTAGCTGTGGCATTGGCGTCTTCCGGGTCGTTCATTCCGCCGGGGAAGGAGATTTGCCCTTTGTGGGTTTCAACGTCATGCGTCCGCGCGGTAAGCAAGACGTGAATCTCTCCATTGTTATTCAATAGGGGAACAAGCACGGAAGCCTCATGAACATCTGGAGGTTTAACTCCGTCAAATGTTTTCCTATTGTACTCTGAGAGTACGTTTCTAATATGTTCTATAGCTATGCTATGCAAGTTATCCAAAATTATATGCTCGTGAGGCTGTACATGTTTGTCGGCATCAATGACTTGTTTCAAGTTTCAGGTTTCAAGCTGTAGTAAAAATAATTTAATTTGATGCTTGAGACCTGAGACCTGAATCGTGAAACTCTTTGTTCATGGCTCGTTGTTTTCTCGCTTCGTACAAAAACACGGCGCTCGCACTGGCAACGTTCAATGAATCGGTATTATTTTCCATCGGGATAGCGACTCTTCGCGTGCAAACGTTCAGTATTTGCTGAGAAACTCCCAGCCCCTCGTGTCCGAACACGATGCAGCAATTATTGTTGAAATTGGAACTGTGAATCGTAGCTTCATCATGCGGGTGCGCGGCGACAACTTCCGTTTGGTGCTTGTTGCGAAGCTCGTTCAATGATTCGGCAAGATTCGAGACATGAACGACAGGCATGGAAAAGACCGTACCCATCGAATTTCTCACGGCGCGCCGCAAATATGGACTGCTCGAGGTTTCTCCCACGATGATTCCATCAACGCCAAACGCAGCGCAGTTGCGGACAATAACGCCAATGTTCTCCGAGTTCACCAGCCCGTCGAGAGCGACCAGAAGGCGAGGCTCGCGAAGCGTTCCCAGCATTTCCGCAAGGGTTGGATGAGAAGGAACGCGAGCAACTGCCATAATTCCCTGGTGGAGATTGTAGCCGACTATGGATTCGAGGATTTGCTTTTCCGCAATAAAAATATGTTCTATGTGTTGGAATTTGGATTTTAGATTTTGAATTGACGATAGATAACTATGCCACTCGTGTGTCATGAGAATGGAGACAATTTCAAGCGGTGAAGCAAGGAGTCGTTCTACCACTTTTGAGCCCTCGGCAACGAAAATTCCTTGCTGAATATGCTCAAGCGGTCTCCGCAATGTGCGGTATGGCTGCAACTCCGGCAAATCAAGCGAAGAGACAATGGTTATGTTCGATTCCATAGATGGTAAAGTAAGAGATAAATTGGAGAATATCAATAGTTGAACAGGGTACAGCATTCTCTACAGCTAACAATGCACAATGTACGTTGTGCTTAATAATCGTTTCAAGTTTCAGGTTTCACGCAAAAGCGTAGAATAGCTTTTTAGGACGAGAGACATGAAGATTGAAACCTTGCGCCAAAGGTCGAAAACTCCGACTCTGTCGAGCGCATCCGCCTCTGGCGGAGAAGCCTGTAGCAATTATTTTAGGAAACATGAAACCCGTTAAGTATATTTTATCATTCAACTAGAAATGAATATAGTTATGCCATTTGACACGAACGCGTTCTCTGTTCTCAGCCTTGGGTTCATTCTGGGCTTAAAGCACGCCCTGGATGCCGACCACCTCATTGCCGTTTCTACCATCGTCAGTGAAAAAAAAGGTTTTTGGAGTTCCTCTCTTGTCGGGGCATTGTGGGGAGCAGGACACACCATCTCGTTACTCATCGTTGGGTTAATTGTTATCGCGCTCAATGTTCAAATACCGGAGCGGCTCGCGCTTGCAATGGAGCTTTGCGTTGCCTTGATGTTGATTGCGCTCGGTGCAAGCGTGCTGTGGAAAATAAAAAAGGGGGCGGTGCTTCACCTGCACGTTCACGAGCATAATCATCACGTCCACGTTCATCCCCACATCCATGAACTGAACACTGCACAAGAACACAGGCATGATCATGAAGTAACGGTAGGCAAAAAACCGTTCTTTGTCGGTATGGTGCACGGCGTTGCCGGCAGCGCGGCGTTAATGCTGCTCGTTCTTACGACAATTTCTTCGCGTGCGATTGCCTTGCTGTATATCGGTATTTTCGGTCTCGGCTCGGTGGGCGGAATGTTTTTGATGAGCGCGCTCATCGGACTGCCGTTTTCCCTCACGGCAAATTTTACACGATTGAATAAAGCCATTCAGCTAACGGCGGGCGTGATTAGCGTTGTCTTTGGAATTTTTCTTGTCTGGCAAATCGGGTTTGTTGACGGGTTGTTTTTGTAAGCGTTAGTCATGAGTACCTCCCCGGATATAGGCTCCGAATATATCACATATTCCCGCAGGCGATTACTCCAAGAATACTTCCCCCGCATCCGACAATGCCTGAATCAGCTCTCGGAAGAAGATGTTTGGTGGAGACCCAACGAAGATAGCAACAGCATCGGTAATTTAATGCTGCATTTGTGCGGCAATGTTCGTCAATGGCTTGTGCATGGCATCGGCGGCGAGCAAGATGCGCGTAACCGTCAAACTGAGTTTGACGAGCGCGGTCCAATTCCGAAAAATGAGTTGTTGAACAAAATGAAAGAAACATTGCATTCAGCAGATGAGGCATTGAAGAAGTTTGACAGCGCAAAGCTTCTTGAAATGAAACATATTCAATTGTATCATTTGACATATCTGGATGCAATCTCTCACGTTGTTGAGCATTTCGCGCAGCACACTGCACAGATTACGTATATTACCAAGCTCAGAAAGGGCGGCGCGGTGGATTTTTTCGGGACGTATTTTCCAGACCGAGAATCTTCTTCAATTCCCTAAGCTCTTCATTGGTAATCGTTCTGTGCTCTCCCGGTTCCAATCCATCAAGCGTTAGGTTGGCGATAGCTATTCTCACCAAGCGCAACGTCGGATGACCGGCTGCTGCGGTCATTTTTCTTACCTGCCTGTTTCTTCCTTCCCGCAACGTCATTTTCAGCCACGCGGTAGGAACATTTTTCCTGAAACGTATCGGAACGGAACGTTCGGGCAGTTCCGGTTCGTGAGTAAGCAATTCAATTTCGACAGGGAGTGTTTTTTGATGTTCAATCTCGACGCCGTCGCGGAGCCGGTTCAGCGCGGCTTCGGAGGGAATTCGTTCAACCTGAACGAGATAGGTTCGCGGGTGACGATATGTCGGCTCCAGAAGAAGATGCTTGAGCGTTCCATCGTTTGTCAATAATACTAATCCCTCGCTGTCGGCATCCAATCTCCCCGCAGGATACACATCGGTTGGAAAGGGTCCAAACGCGGAAAGCGTTATTCGCCCGGTCGTGTCAGTGAACTGACAGAGAACATCGAATGGTTTGTACAAAAGGATATTGTGAAGAGTACTTTTTTTCCATGTTCCCTTTTTCTCTGGAGTTGAATATTTTTTCAACCCTCTTTTTTTTGTGATGTTTAACACAGGCATTGTCGTGTGATTTTTTTAATTATAAATAGAGCCGCGGAATACTCGCAACAAGCCGCCGCATCCGCGCTCCCGCATAATGACATATAGTGGATGATGAAACCGACTCCGGACGCTGAAAGGTGAGCTTTGGTGGTAACACGAAGTAGCGGCATTCAGGAGTCGGTTTTTTTTCTATCGTTTCAAAGGTACGGAGAGGAACCGCCGTTTCCAAACCGCCAATTGCATATCGCCTAACAACTTCTTATCTTACTTTCCTTGTATGAACATCATTAAGCCTAAAGCGTTGCGCCACGGCGATGTTATCGGCATTGCCGCGCCTGCCAGCCCGCCCGCTTCTACCGAGCATCTTACCAGAGGGATTCGATACCTCGAGCAGCTTGGTTTCCGGGTAGAACTGGGCGCTTCGTTGTACAAGCGCGCAGGATATCTTGCGGGCTCTGATCGCGAGCGGGCATCCGATCTCCATACCCTGTTTTCCAACAAGAACGTGAAGGCGATTTTTACAGTACGGGGAGGCTACGGCTGTACACGTATTCTTCCTCTGTTGGATTACAAGATGATTCGGAAAAATCCTAAAATACTTGTCGGCTACAGCGATATTACAGCGCTTCAACTTTCGCTGCTCACGAAAGCGGGAATGGCGACGTTTTCGGGACCGATGGTTGCCGTAGAAATGGCTGGCTGCTTAACGGGGAGAGCGGAGGAAGCGTTCTGGCAATGCGTTACATCGAGAAGAACGCCTCCTGCCCTTGATCTGGAACATCACAACAGGAGAATCATTCGCGCCGGAACAGGCGACGGAGTTCTCTATGGAGGGAATTTATCGCTTGTCGCTTCGCTTGTGGGTACGAACTATTTTCCACGTATCAAGCGTTCATTGCTCATGCTTGAAGAGATCGAGGAGCGCCCGTATCGCGTGAACAGAATGCTCAACCAGCTGAAGCTTGCCGGTGTGCTGAAGAACGTTTCAGGAATAGCTCTCGGATTATTCACAGGATGCGATCCGGAATCCGGCAAACCGTCGTTGACTCTCCAGCAGGTTTTTGAGGACTCGTTTAACGGCTACGAGTTTCCCGTTGCAGGACATTTTCATTACGGGCATACGGATGATGTTATGACAGTTCCATTTGGCATAACCGCGCGTCTCGATACGCAGCGAAAGAAATTGAAGTTCCTGGAAAACGCGGTAGAGTGAGCGTTGTCATTGGGAGTGTTAGCACTAAGGACTGCTCATTCAATCATCGTATCCTGATATTCTTGACACAGCGTAGCACCCCATCGCCGCCGTGATTGATTTTCATAATCGGCGAGAATATTCCTTCATCTTTATGTTTTTCGTAAACATGGCTTCTCAGGTTCGTGTCGCCATCGAATAGAAATTCGTCCCAGCGTTCGCTGCCATTGGGTAGGAATATCTTTGCATGGATATGCGCCACAGCCGATGACCTGGGGTAGCACACAGGCTTGATTGTCCTGAATTCGAATTTTCCTTCGCTGTTTGTTTTCATCCATCCCTTGATGCGTATTGAGTCCTGAGCGCTTCCTTTTGGCGCGTACACCCCGGTTGCATCGGTATGATACACGTAGAGGAGCGCATTGGGAATCGGCGTTTTCCCGTCCGATTGATATATTGTTCCGGAAACAATCAACGGCTCTCCCGGCTCTCTTTCGGAGACAAGTCTAGTCTTCCATGATAACGTTTTTTTTTCAGGCGGCGTTTGACCGAGCGCTGTTGCAATAACGAACAACGTTATGCAAACCAGGTATAATGGAATGCTTTTTCTATTTATCTGAAGCCTGTTCAAAACTAATGAAGAACAATAAGAACTCCGACGTCTATTCTTGAATGAGAAACAAGTCCTTGAGGCTTCATCAAAATTTAATGGCGAAGAAGTCGGAGTTCTAGTCTCATGGTGCGCTGACGTACTGACTACTGTCATACTGGTTACTGGCATACTCTCCTCCTTTCAATCTTTTGATGATGCGCCAATGAGGAGATGAATGGTTGCCTCTTTGCCGATGATGTCAAAGTTTTTCGCTATACCATACTCTTCCCTGTTGACGGTGAACGACGTTTCAAATCCCACCATTGTTCCGATTTCAGACATGTAGTGTAATCCTGCAACCTTAACCGGTATAGCGACATTCTTCGCGACTCCCCGCATCGTCAGAACGCCATGAACGAGGAGAGAATCTTTTCCTTTAGGCTGCACCTGCATGCTCTTAAACGTTAATGTGGGATACTTGGCGGTGTAAAAGAACTCGTTGGATTTTATGACGTTATCGCGACCCTCATTTCGGCTATCAACGCTGCCGGCATAGACGATGAAGTCAACGATAGTTCCGGCCGGATTTTGCGGGTCATAGATAATGCTTCCTTCAAAATCCTTGAAACGTCCCTCCTCCTTGAAAATCGCCCACTTGGTGATGGAGAACTCTACCTGAGAATCTTCTTTTCTCACCTTAAATTTTTTTGGTTTCGCATCAGCTGCGTTGAGCAGAATGAATGACGAGACGACAAAGAACAGAATAACGGTTTTATATTGCATGATGAACACCTGTAAAATTATTGATGATAATATTTGCTTTACAGGTTAGACGCCGCGTGGAGAGGAAGGGTTGGAATTATTAAGAATTTTGAGTAAAGGTAGAGGGCGGGTGCGGAGGGATAGCAGGAGACGTAAAGAGAAGGCAGTCTCCGCCTACGGTACCGCATCCACCGGCTCAGGCACAATCGCATAGGGGTTGAGATTAAGATGATTTTTCCAGAGTTTGAGCATATTCTTGTCGCCTTGTATCACTCCTTCCCGTGTCACGCCTAAGGGCGGGGGAACTAAGAATGCCAGCTTATCATATACTTTTTCTTTCTCCTGCCCTGTTGTTTTATAGAGCAGGTGCCATAGGGAGATTGCATCGGGAGGCACAGCTTCTGGGAGAATTGAATCGAGAGCAGCCGATCCGCCGCGCTCAAAATCGAAACGGTAAAGAGCCGATTCAAACGCGGATGAGCATTGATTCCTGAATGGTGTGCCGGGACCGATTCCCGGCTTTGTGATGCACTCTGCCCCTTGCGGCACAATAGACTCGATGCCGCCATGCTCGAATGAAACCCAGCCCGTTATAACATACAGCTTGCTTGCGCCGAGACTATCAACGGTTAAC
>SCUC01000223.1 GCA_004322375.1 Bacteroidota bacterium | reverse complement strand
GGGGTCATCGGCAGCTGGTCGCTGGAGCCGTCCGCATAGGTGGGCTGAAGAACGCCTGTAAATCTCAATGTTGCGTTGTCAACAGGCTTGTAGGAGGTGTGAAGCTCGAACTTCGTTTGATTGGCTTCATAATACTCTAGCCAGAGATCTCGACTAGCTGCCCATGTTGTAGGCGGCGGACTTACGGATGTGTTCCATTCACCGAAGCCGGTAATAACCGCTTTATTCGAGTAGCGTGAAAAAGAAAATGTCGCTTCAGCGGTGAGGCGGCTCTCAAAAACAGCGTAGGAGACTCCGAGATTTATCGGAACATGCTCCGGCTCCAAAGCAATTGAGCGATTAAAATACGGATTGAAACGAATCCAATGGTCATACGAATTCAAATACATCGTTGGCTTCCACCAAAAGCTGAATTGCTGCCGCTCGCTGAGAGTCCATTCCAGTTCTGTTGTAGGCATTGCTAAAGTTCTGCTTGTTCCCGTCAAATCAGTCCCGTTGGCGAACAGAACGCCTGCGCTTACGTTCCACGCAGATGCAAGCTTCCACCGGGCGGAGCTTGTAACCCGGAAAAGAGTTACCGATTGGGTTGGAAATGAATAGTCTAACGATACGCTCTGGAACGATAAATCCGTTACCCACCGGACTTTGCCTAGTGTCAAGCCAAACGCGGAGGACAATGTCGGAGAAACAGTAGAAATCTCTGCATCGCCGGATGGAGCTTTATCGGTAACGCTCCAGAAATTCGTTCCGATGCCTAAGTCTATGGTAATGCCGCGTCTATCTAACGAAGCGAGTGAAGCATCAAGCGAGAACTTCTGCCGCAAGCGTTCAATATCGGGAAGGGCAAACATTCCATAGTTCTCTGTTTGAAGCTTAGCGCCCAACAAGAGCTGGAGAGTCTTTAGAACATTATTGTCGGTAGAAAGGAGAGTGCGGGCGTTTGCGTTGATATCGAATGAAGAACCCTTTGCATTATCCACATGACCTTCGGTAGAGGCGAAACCGCTATTGCCGTAGAATGTCCACAATCCTTTTGTGTAATCGAGATACAAGCGAAGTTTCCCCGTTGCATAGCTGCCGAATGCACCTTCCGCGGAGGCATGGAGCGGGAGACGTTTTTCCTCATCGTTTGGCATTAACCCGATGGGCATCGCGGTTGCAAGCCGCTCTCCTAATAATGAAGAGTCGGGAGGGGGCGCTTCGTAAATATCCACATCGTAAATTTCTCCTTTTCGGGCGAAGGGGAGAGTAATCGCTTTCTTGCCCACGATAGTGATTTCGGGGATTTCAAGCCTGGGCATTGACCTTGTCGTATCCTGAGGAGCGCTCTGGCTGAAACCCAGGCACGCGCAGAACAGATACCAGATAACGAATAATCCGCTAGAAGTGAGGCTCGACAGAGTCGGCAAATAACCGCTTTTCATCTCATCCTCCTCAACCGTTCTTGAGCTTCCTTTTTCATCTCGGGATCAACCGGAGCGTCAACAATTTCCTGATACATTTTTTTCGCTTTCTTTGGTTCGCGAAGTCTCGTGTACGATTCTCCTGCGCCCAGCTTTGCGCGTTCTACAAGCAATGCGAACTCGGTATATTGCTCTACCACATCGAGGAACGCTTGCAACGCGTCGCCGTTTCGTTTCAGGAGCAGGTAATCTTCTCCCATGATGAGAAGAGCTTCCGCCGCAAGGTCGTCCGAGCGGCGGGAAACGACGCCTTCCAGCGTATCGAGCGAAGCCTGGTATTGCTTCTTTCGTTGGTGAAGCTTTGCAATCTGTAAGCGGCTGCGCTCGGCAAAAATATCCGCCTGGTGCTGGCTGACAACGAATTGAAATTGCGTGAATCCTTCCGTGCTATCTTTGAGGTGAAGCAGCGCCATTCCATGCTGGAACCTGGCTTCGGCGAGCAACGACGATGCAGGGAATTTTGTGTCAAAGAGCGTAAACACTTCTTTTGCTTGCGCGTATTGTTTCGTTCTCTCGTATGCTGTACCCAGAGCAAGGGCGACAGATGCCGCAGCAGGAACGTCTGAAAAATTATCAACGATTTGCCTGTAATACGAAATCGCCTGCGACGGGTTGTTTTCCAGCTCGTACGCTCTCCCGATTTGCTGCAACGCTTTTGCTTGCCGTGCGCGGTCCGGATTTTTTGAAAGCACCTGCTGGTATTCCTGGATTGCAGCCGGTAAGTCCCCCTGGTCAAAGAGAATATCTGCTTTTTTCATTAGCAGCTCTTGCTGGTTCGAGACAGCGTTGTTGGAGCTTAAATATTTTTCAATAACGGTCAGGGCTTCA
>SCUC01000222.1 GCA_004322375.1 Bacteroidota bacterium | reverse complement strand
CTTCTTCGCATCATCGAAATTGTTGAAGTAGGTTGCCAGTGTATCCTGCAACTTTTGCTTTCCAACTTTGCCTGCATCCTTGACTAACGATTTCAACACATCTGAATATTTCTTGTGCTGCACATATTTCAAAGTATCGGTACGGGAGGTCGTTCCAACAATCAACAAATCGGTTTTCTGCGGCAATCCTTGAATCATTGCTTCTTCGCCTGCATTGATTGTATTGGGCATCGGCAGACGAATGATGTTCTTGGAGAATCCATCAGCCTTTGTTTTCTGCTTCTTCCCGCGAATCGTTCCATCAATTGTCCAATACCATGATGGCGCTTCTTGCTGTTTCGTTCCTGCTTTCACGCCATAACCGCAAACAGTCACACTTTCACCGGGAGCAACTGAGCCACCCGTAAAATCCCATTTTCCGTTCTTTCCTTTGGGAGTCGGGCTCGCCGTGGTAAAATGATCCCAGCTTAATGATTCGGAATCTACAACAACTTTGAAGTCCACATGCAAATCATTGACAGTTACCGTATCATTGTTTTTAAACGATACGCAGAACTCGACCTGATTGCTGGTCTTCTTTACCGATTTATAGATTTTCTTACCCTTTGCATCGTAGTAGCCGTCTAATGCTAACGTTGCATATGAGAAAGTACGATATTCTGTTCCATCGCCTTTGAGGATGTACAAATTAGTATAATCATCAGAGCTGACAGATGCCGAATTTTCGCTCAGCATATCAACAGCATAAAGTGGGCTTAAGCCTAAACTGTTCGAGAGTCTCCAGCGTCCGCAACCGCATGCTTCAAGAGTTGCGATGTCCCATGAAAGTGTAACATTCGATCCGCCTTCGGTGCTGGTCTGGAATTTAATTTTAAATGTATCGGTTTGGCAATCGCTTCCATAGGTGCGAACGTCCTTGCTTAATCCCTGTCCCATGGAACCGGGGGTCCGAACGTCAACTAAACGAGCATCAAACACTCCGGTTGGGGGAGTAGGTGGCAACTCCTGTTCACCCATTGCAGCATCAATCCCATACGTTGCAGAAGGATCTACACCGACCCATAATGTCTCTTTATCCGTTCCGTTTTGAACATAGATCGGAACAGTACAAGAGGATTGTCCCCACAGCAATGACTGTGTCCCGAGCGAACATAGCATTGCTATAAGAATAAATAATAAGCTTTTTTTCATTGTATTGTCTTTCAAGAATGGTAAGAAATATTTAATTAGTGGATTATACATCAGGCATCTTCTTCCTAATATAAGAAGATGCCTGATAGAAAGAAAATTACTTTACAAGAATCATCGAGCGAGCATGCCGGTATGTCACAATTCCGGATACAGCATCTTTTACGGAAATACGATAATAATAGAGGCCGGAAGTGATATTTGACGCATCAAACCTGAATTGGTGCTTGCCTTGTTCAAATAATTGGTCATTTGCCAATACGGTTACCTCTTGACCAAGCACAGTATATATTGTTAATGTAACCAAACCTTCCTGCTGTAACGAAAAATTTATCGTCGTTGCCGGATTGAACGGATTGGGATAGTTCTGTTCAAGCGAATAGACAGCGGGAAGACTTTCGTTATTCTCCGATCTCGTTGGGGGAGCAGGCGGCATCTCGCCGTTAGGAACAATGTGAATTTTATTCATTGCTCCTGCAACCGGGCTGGTAGATAGTGTAAACATGCCACTGCTTGTAACTTTCACCCAATACGCTTTTCCGGGTTCAATTGTTGTTGCGGGATTGTAGCCTGCTGAATAGCTGAAAAATTGTCCCGTCACAATTCCCGGAGGATTGGAGGTGATAGAAGCGACATCCACCGAAGAACTTATTGAACCTATCATATTCCATCCCACCGTAACAGGGAATGTTAAATCATACATGGTACCTCCGCTAATGGTATCTGTTGTTGCACTGTTAAATTTTAACCAATACCCTTCTCCATTCTTCAATGTGTTTTTCTGAACATATCCCGCTTGATAGGAAAACGCTTGTGATGCTGACGAGGGGAACAGGTCAACTTTTTCGTAGCTGCCGACCGTGCGCGGAACCGAAATCATATTCCAATCGGCGCTATAATTCATAACGGTCGTTGTAAATTCAGGATCATAGTTCTCCGGGTCGTAATTGGTCCAACCGTAATCCCATTGCTGTTCTCTTGGTAAATTCGGATCGAACGCGCCGCGATACCCGACAGAATCAAACCATTCGTCGCCTGCAAGCCGACCTTGATAGGCTG
>SCUC01000221.1 GCA_004322375.1 Bacteroidota bacterium | reverse complement strand
TGCATGGCAGGATAACGCAAGCAGCGAGGTAGGATTTAGAGTCGAACGTTCAGACCCGGGTACTTCCAGCTTCTTCTCCGTGGATACTGTTCCCGCGAATATTTCAAGCTTCGAGGACGCTCTCCTCTCGCCCCAAACAACGTACCAGTATCGCGTCTATGCGTACAATGAATTCGGAAATTCCAGCTACAGCTCCATCGTCTCCGTAACTCCCGGCACAAGCGTCATCCCGCCGGGCGCGCCATCAAATTTATCGGCTACGACTGTGTCTGCTACGCAGATTGCACTATCGTGGGTGGACAATACGGCAAGCGAAAATGGATTCCGCTTAGAACGCGCGTTCACCGGCTCAAATTCTTATGCTATCATTGCAAGCCTTAGCAAGGGAACGACAACGTACCGCGACAAAAATTTACAGCCTTCAACCAATTATACCTATCGCGTGCAGGCGTTTAATAACGTTGGTCTTTCTTCCTTTTCCAATCTGGCAAGCGCTATAACCGATGAGCTTACCGGAGCGCCAAATCCCCCCTCTGCCTTGCAGGCTGCTGCAAAATCTTCTACACAAATCTGGATTGATTGGATTGATAACGCGGTAAATGAAGATGGATTTTATATCGAACGGGCTCCGGGCGGAACATCCGATTGGGAAGTCATCCAGACTGTGCTGGCAAACGTTGCCTCGTATCGTGTGGTAGGGTTGAATTCTGCGACGACATACAGTTTTCGCGTCCGCGCGTTCAATCAGGTGGATGTATCGGCGTATTCCAATATTATTACGCGAACCACCCCCCCGTTATCAGGCTCCCCCTCGCCCCCTTCAACGCTGCAATTGGCGGAACCGGGCGCTACAAAGCTAAAAATAAAATGGAAAGATAACTCCGGCAACGAAGATGGTTTCTATATCGAACGTTCTCCTGCAGGCGGGGCACAGAATTTTATTCAAATCGCTTCCACAGGCGTTAATGAAATCGAATACGAAGATAAAGAGGTGCAGCCATCAACGGGGTACAGCTACCGGGTTCGCTCGTTTAATCTGCGGGGAATTTCCAATCCCAGCTATCCCATCACCATAACGACGAAGGGACAAACAGAGACCCGTTTTATCAACGGCTCTTCCCATTCCATCATATCACTGGTTATTGATGGCACGCAATACTTTTCCTCGCCGCAGGAAATACCTTCGAGCAGCTATTTGCCGATTCTCGTTTCCGCAGGCAGGCATACCTACTCGATGAAAAACGGGTACTGGAGCGGCTTGCTTCCGGTAATTCTTTATTCCGATACCGGGCAGTTCATTCAGCAGCAGGATGTCAGCGGTTCTGTCAGCTTTACCGACCCGACGATTTTTCAGATACTCACAAAATTCAGATACTCCGCAAAGTGGCAGGCAAAGTATAACGCGGGAGCGGATAGCATGGCATTCCGGTTCCTCTCGGACGGAACATTTTACTTTTACAACACCTTAGGACAGCGCACCAGCGGGCTGTACAATTTAAAGCAGCGAAACTCCACAACGATTTATTTTACGGCAGACGGATTTGAAGGAACGTACATCGAAGATCCGAGCGCGAATACCTATTTCACCATGCCCAACGGTCCCCCCTCCGAGCAAGTTCTGAGATATTATTTCCAGGAAAACCAGTAAGTTAAAAAAAATCCCTCGCCTCAAGCGGGGGATTTTTTTGTGCGTGTGTGGTCGGGTCGTACGACCCGATGTGGGGGGTAAATGTTCTGTCTTCCCATCTTTTTTTCTTTACATGAAATTGCGAGATTTTCCCTAATCCTTCAATGATATACTATTTTATTCCTACCATCGGATAACAAAAAATACTTGTAAATATCCCGATTTAGTTCTATATTTGCCGCACGTGTATAATACCAAATGGTATGCGGTGGATACTGTGTGCGTTCTCTTCTTTCACGGTCAGCGATTGAGGCGAAAGTTCTTTTCTCATTCTAATATGATGTAGCATCCCACCCAACTATACCTTACTAGGGAAGCATCGGGTAATTTTATTTTTGTCATTTGGAAAATACACTATGCACGGTGAGGATGAAGTTGTTTCTCAAGCGTAAATTTTGATATTATTTGTCATTAGAGCGGGGCGTGTGTTTTCAGGAGATAAAAAACGCGATGTGATCACGGCGTTTGTACGCAAAATATGTAACAGATACAAAGAGATTGCATAACATAACAATAATTACAAAGCATAACTAACAGGAGAATCACGATGTATAAAATTATTACAATTCTTGTTCTCGTTCTTATGTTGGCTTCTTGCAGCGACGATGGGTTGATACGGATTTTTCAACACTCGTTAATTTTTCCCAATGCTGTCCCTTCGATTAACAGGAGCCTTCTTGTCTCGGGTAGTACGTACACACCCGGATATACGAACGGGAATATTCGTTCCAATAAAGTAACCATTACCTGGCAAACAAGTTCCGATGCAGGCTTTCTTGCGTACAAAATTTTTCGGAACAATTCTTTGGTCAAGATAATCACCGATGTTTCTATCGGCACCTATACCGATACCACACTCAATCAAAATTCGTATTACAAATATATGGTTGCGACTCAGCTTGGGGAAGGGACGCACCAGATGGATACGGTAACCATAAAAACGCCCCGTTTTCTCGCGCCTACCTTAAGCTATCAAATAAGTCCCCCAAAAAGCATTATTCTTCAGTGGAATGAATCAGCAGAAACCGCTACGCGATATACGCTGGAACGCTCGCTCAATAATTCTTTATTTACCGTTATCGCTACACCCTCTGTAAGAACCTACACAGATACCAATGTTGCCAACGGGAACTATTATTATTATCGAATTCGCGCGGTAGGCACCTATGAATCAACCCCAGTTTCGCAATCGTATAGCGTTTATTTTCAATATACGATGAATGCGCCAAGCCTTGCTTCGCTAACGCAACAGAGTTCCACCCGAATGGTTCGGCTTAACTGGACAGATAATTCAACCGGAGAATCCGTGTTCAGAATATACAGGCGTTCCTCGTCGAGCAATTTTACGTTAATTGATTCGGTAGGGACGAACGAAACAACCTACCTGGATGATGACACAACGTATCTGAAGTTCGATTCAACGTACTATTATTACGTGAAAGGATATAATCAGGTTGATACGACCGCGAGGTCGAATACACGCGGCATTACCATTGTACAACAACTAAGTTCATTAAATGAAATGTTTGAATCGGGAACCATCCCTGCGAACTGGTCGACGGGCGGAAGTGCTTCGTGGAATGTTACAAATGTTGCCCCGTATTCTGGCTCGTACAGCGCGCGTTCAGGCGTCATAGGGCATAACCAGACATCCTATTTACAAACAACAGTTAGCTTTACTGGAACAAAAACAATTTCGTTTTATTATAAAGTCTCGTCGGAGGGCTGTTGTGACGCTCTTAGATTTTATATTAATGGCACGCTTTATCAATCGTTTGCCGGCGAAGTAGGATGGGCGCTGTATTCTACTTCCTATTCAGGCAGCGGAACAGTTGTTTTACGATGGGAATATACAAAAGATGGCAGCGTTACTACCGGGCAGGATGCTGCGTGGATAGACGATGTTTTAGTTCAATAATAATCAAAGGAGAAGAAAATGAAAACAAGAATATTTCAAATTATTATCTTATTTGTTCTTTGTGTTGCCGGAGCGGCAGCGCAAGAGCCGCAATCGTTTAGAAGCCTTTCGCTTGGCGGCATTATCTACGATGATTTAGACTTAGTGTTCGACCCCATTGAGCTACAATTTGTTGATAGCTTGCGGCTCTATACCAATTTAAGCAACACGAGCCTCAAGGCATTTACGAGCTCGGCAAACGGGACTTCGGCAAGCAACGAATACTTACTGGGCGTTTCCAGAATTAATCCGCTTGTTGATAATCTCTGGACGGCGGTGTTGTTGCGTTTCGAGAAATCGAAAGTTCCTAATTCATTATCGTTGAGCCCAGACCTCACAGGTTACAATTTTCTGGATGGCGAAGGCGAGCTGCAATCGGAATACACGGAATATTTAGATCAAAATGGCAACGACTTGTATGATTTAAAGCGCTCCATTTCTCAAAAACAATCGTCGTTCAACGATAACGATGCCTATTCTTTTGTTCTGAATAACAGCTATATTTTTGATAACTATACCTTGGGGTTCAAGCTTACGTTAGGCAACTATAGTTATGAAGGAAACCAGGCAAATGGTTATTATGGTTCCGGGCATGGCTATCTTCAGGGGTCGTACTGGAATTCTCCATCGTTCAGCCGTTCTGTTGATGAATTTTACATTGATTCGGGCTATTCCCGTTTGCAATGGGGAGAACGGGGAGACTACTCTTCTAAGTATGAAAGCCCGTATCTGCGATTGGCTGCTTCCGCAATGAGAACGATCAGCGAGTATGAAGTTCGCGCGGACGTAGGATATTATACAATTGATGATAAAAACAAAACCGATGACGCCTATCATGGTTCACAGGAGCTGTTTAATCCCCGTAGTCCAACGTATGAAAATACCTATGTTGAGGATGAAACCAACAAGTCTGGAAGCAGCAAGGAGGGTGGAGCGCTTGCTGTCGGCGGCTCAGTTCGGTATGTCTTCGACCAGCAGATTGAACGGAAGAATGATGGGTATGTTTTTCTTGGCGCAAACATGACCTTCGAATCTTTCGATTACACGTATTCATGGAAGAATAACAGTTCAAGGGTTGAAACTGTCAATGATGGAGTGGCAGGACCATTAAATGATTTCACGCAGGAACAAACAGGCTACTCCGGAACCAACGATGATGGAACGGGGACAAGCAACTTGTTCTATGCCACGCTACGGGCAAATAAACCGTTATCCGATGACGTATATTTCGGTATCGGGGCTTCATTTTCTATTTCTTCGCTCAAGCGTGAAACAAAATACACGAATGAATCGAATTATTCTAACAGGTACACAAAAATTGACAATGCGACCGATTGGTATGATTACCTTTCTACGGAGACAGGGAGCATGAATGCAAACAGGACATATAAAACGTATTCGACTTTTCTTTCGCTCCCCGTTGCCGTGGAGTACAGGTTTTCGGAAGATATGAAGTGGAAGCTGCGTCTCGGCTCGGTGTTCCAGTATCTTACCTCAACAATTGATGATGCGATGCAGGTTACGGATTCTAAGCCATATACAACGAAAACGGAACGCGGCGATGGCACAGCCGCTCTGAATATTAATGACAATAAATATTATTCGCAGAGTGAACATTCTAATTCGAAAGAGACAAGAACGTATCTCACGTATGGCATCGGGTTTGACCCGACGCATAACATCCAGATTGACGCGATCGGCTTTTTCGATGTTGATAAGCACACAGATCTTGAATCGTATTTACAGAATTTCATGCTCGCTATCGTATTTAAGCTGTAAAAACTTGTCTCAAGCATAGCTCGCCACTTTTGATGTAGGGCGACCGTTTGTCCGTCTCGGCAGATAGGTCGCCCTTTTCTGGGTTGTCGCGGATCATTCCACAATACTTGAACAGTCAAGAGAAGGATTGCCGCCAAGCGCATCACGATGATACATCTCCTGGGAAGCCGTTATAAAAGTACAGTTTCAGATGGGTATCTGCTTAACAGGCAGTAATAATGTGAAAGGCATAGAAGCATCATGAAATGGTTCATGACGCCCAAGAAAAAAAAATCCCTCCCCGCACGTACGAGGAAGGACTTTTCGTTTTAAATATTTCGTTTAGAATTTACACCCTGTTAATATTATACGCGCGCTTGCCTTTCGCCTCCTGCTTGATTTCAAATTGAACGCTATCGCCCTGCGCCAGCACATCGCGAAACCCTACGTTCTTGACGTTGCTTTTGTGGAAGAATATCTCTTCCCCGCCTTCCATGGTGATAAATCCAAAACCTTTCGTCGCGTTAAAAAACTTGACAGTCCCCTTTTCCATACGTGTTCCTTTCAAAAAAAAATGTTGATAATTACCGTGCGCGTTGCGGCAGGCGGTAGAATAGTAAAAAATGATTCGATTGCGCGGACAACATCTCTATCCTTTGAATACGAGCTCCGGTGAAGGATAAAGACCATTGCTGGCAGATTATAAGATACAAAAGAATTGTTCGTTAGCCAAACGTTACGAGAAATCCTGTAAAACGCTTGAAATCGAGCGTTATCCAAGGGCGCGGACAAACTCGGCTATCGTTGTGATTCCCTCGTTCACCTTGTTGCGGGCGTCTGCGCGGATATCCTCAAACCCGGAATTGAATGCCGCTTCCTTGAGCTTCACGCTGGGCGCCTGCTCGTAAATCAAATCGCGCAGCTGGTCGGAAATGGATAATATTTCATGAATCGCCGTCCGGTCGCGGTAGCCCGTTCCGCTGCATTGGTCGCACCCTTTTCCGCGGAAATAGATTGTCTGCCCCCACGTGCCTGCGCCCAGCCGCTCAATCTCCTCGCTTGTTGCCTGGTACTCCTCCTTGCATCCATCGCAAATTTTTCGCACGAGCTGCTGGTGGGCAATGCCCACAATGCTCGACGCCAGCCAGTAGGGCGAAATGCCCAAATTCAGCAATCGGGGAATCGTTCCTATTGCGTCGCTTGAAAGCAGCGTGCTGATAACTAACGTTCCGGTAAAGGCTGCCTCGGCGGCAAGGTTGCCGGTTTCGGCATCGCGAATATCCCCCACCAGAATCACATTAGGCGATTGACGGAGAATGGACCGCAACGCGTCTGCCGTGGAAAAGCTTTTATCGGATGAGGGCTGCACCTGCGTGGCAAACTCCAGCTTGAATTCGATCAGCTGCTCAACCGCGAAGATATTTTTTTCGGGAACGTTCAATTTATTGAGAGCCGCGTACGCTGTCGTCGTTTTCCCGCCGCTCGCGGGACCGGTAATAAGAAGCAATCCTGTTGGACGGTATAGCAGTTTCTTCAGCTTTTCGAGCGAGCTTTCGGAAAAACCGAGTTCTTCAATGTTCGAGATATGGTTGGCTTTGGTCAGCAAGCGCATGGCAATACGTTCTCCCGATACCGTAGGAAGCGTGCTAATCCGTAAATCGAGATGAATTCCCATATAGTTCATGGTAAACCTTCCCTCCTGCGATTTCTTTTTCTCGAACGCGTTCAGTCCTGCTTTTGTTTTGAGCACGTTGGCAAGATTTTCAGAAATGTCGCGCGGCAGGGAGACAAGCTTTTTCATCACTCCTTCGTATCCTAAACGGATGCGAAGCTCATGCTCGGTCGGCTCGAAGTGAATATCGGAGGCGCCTTCCTTCAACGCGCGAAGGATAACTTCATCAACCATCGCGTCCGCCGTCGGGAGCTTGCCGGCGCGGAACATTTCGCGGATTCTATCTTTCGCAAACACCGCGACGTCGAACTGTTCAAGATTGAACTTGCTCGGTATCTTCTTTAACTCTTCTGTTTTCATAATTGCCATTGGTATATTCCTTTTCTCACCTGCGTCGTATCAAGGTGTGACTGCCGTATCAGCAAGAAGCGATGCGGAGATGAGAATATCGAAGAAAGAAATTGCTCGCCGTTTATCCCTGCATTACCCGTTCTACTGTCGAGAGCAAGTCCTGGAAATTGAAGGGCTTGTCAATAAAATCTTTCGCACCGTATCTCTGGCATTCCATTGCATTCGACAAATCGGCATATCCTGTCAGCATAATCGCTTTTGTCGCAGGACAGTTTGCGTGGATAAACTTTAATACCTCGATGCCATCAACGTTCGGCATTTTAATATCGAGGATAGCGACGGCAAATTGCTTGCGGCGAAGCAGCGAAATTGCCACGCTTCCATCTTCTGCCGATTCGACGGTATAGCCGGAATGCGTTAATTCACTTGCTATCAAATTTCGTAAGCCATCTTCATCGTCAACGACGAGTATGGTAGATGGGGCTGCGGTTCGATGTTGACTCATACAGAAAAAGTACGGAAAACAACGCTAAGTTCCAATTGATGATATCACGTAGCTTTACGCGTCAGGTTTGATTATTACTAAGAAAATGTCGAACTTTTGACCTTAGTACATGATTCGCTGCAAAAATTAAGGATATGGTATGGAAATTAAGCTCATTTCAATAGAAAAACCCGCGGATATGAACATCATCCTGGGGCAATCTCATTTTATTAAAACAGTCGAAGACCTTCATGAAGCCATAGTTTCAACCGTTCCGGCGATGAAATTTGGACTGGCATTTTGCGAGGCATCGGGACCTTCGCTTGTGCGGTACAGCGGAAACGATGAACGGCTGACAGAACTCGCGAAGACCAATGCCTACGCTCTTTCCTGTGGACATTCATTTATTATTTTTATGGAACATGGGTTCCCGGTGAATATTCTTAATACGATTAAAAACGTCCCGGAAGTATGCCGGATATTCTGCGCGACAGGAAATCCCGTGCAGGTGATTGTCGCAGAGAACGAGCAAGGACGCGGGATTCTTGGAGTCATTGACGGTTTCAAATCGAAAGGTATTGAGACGGAAGAAGATATTAAAAGCAGAAAAGAACTCCTCAGGAAGTTTGGGTATAAGCTTTGAGAAGAGAGCGGTGGGCGATGTGCAGTGGGCTGTGTGCCATGAGCGGTGAGCAGTGAGCCAAGAGCAGTGAGCATCGAGTTTGTTTACTCAAGGGACACAATGAACCGTTACGAAATGGCAAACGGAAAGAGTGCAAATCTAAGGGCAGTCTAATTGCCAATGGTGAATTGTGAATTGACAATTGTGATTGCTGCTTTTTTATACCTCGTAAAGTGAAGTAACCCATTCTCAAACAAATTACAAATGACGAATGACCATTGACAACCGATACTCGTATGCAACGATATTCTTTGTTCTATCAATCGTACTGATTTCATGTTCGCCGAGCGAACGGCAAATTCGCGAGATCGTTCGTGATGAGCTGGCAGGAGCGATGGAACGCAAGCCTATTCTCGACGCGAAGACCATCGGCCCGTATAGTCCCGCGCAAAAGGTCGGTAATTTTCTTTTTGTTTCAGGTCAAATCGGATTGAACCCCACAACGGGCGTGCTGGAAAACAAGGATATCGAAACAGAAACAAAACAAACGTTGGTAAATCTGCTCGCAATACTGAACTCAGCAGGTTACGATTCCGGTGATGTTATTTCAACCACAGTCTATCTTAAAGACATCGGAGACTTTGCAGCGATGAATGCAGTCTATGCTTCGTTCTTTCAGCAAGGCAATTATCCCACGCGGGCAACTGTTCAGGTTGCCGCGTTGCCGAAAGATGCAAGGGTAGAAATTTCTGCTATAGCATATCGGCAACATAAACGGTAGTTTTCTCATCACATTTTCTATGAGTACAAATGGGTTTTATACCCATCACTGAAGTTACACAAGGGTATTTTTTAGCCCTTAAAAATTAAGGCTAACCTCGCGAACTCAACCCCCTTCTCTTTGTAAGAGAAGGGGGACTGAGGTCATAGACCCTCAGTC
>SCUC01000220.1 GCA_004322375.1 Bacteroidota bacterium | reverse complement strand
GAGCCCTGAATCCTATGGTGGCGGGTGATCTGGATAACATGCTCCTTTGCAAGCTCGCCGCTAAGGGCTTCGTGGAAAAGGTCGCGGGTTTTATTATCTAACAGATTCTGAGGAAAGACAACAAGGGTGTTAAGTAAAAATACAAAAGTAAACAGTAAAAAAAGGTGTTTCATGAGTTCCTTTCAATAATTCAAAGAAGTACGTCGTGTTATGATTCAATTTCCTGCAACGAGGGGCTCGGAAGGACAGACTGCTGTAGTTTTCGAACGGTTTCGTAGAACCAACGAAATCAAAGAGCGTTCAACACCGCGAGGACGCAGTGACTAGCGGGATTAGTTTTTAAAACCACACTCCTAATTTTTTTTATCCCTACTCAAAATCATGCTCAAAATAATTGATTACCCGGTCTTCTATCTGTCTGCTTTTCTGAGCGAGAACCCCTTCAAGCCGTTTTGAAAATTCTTTTGCTGCATCATACCCATAATGCTTTAGAAGATAATTCAGCGCAATCACTTCGCAGATAACCGTAACGTTTTTGCCCGGGAATATCGGCAGCTTCACCCAGGGGAGTGAAACGTCCAATACTGAAATCGTATCGTTATCTAATCCCGTTCTCGTATATTCCTCATCGGGTCTCCATTCCATCAGCTCGACTATAATTTCAACCCGTTTCTGGAACCGAATCGCACGCACGCCAAACATGCTTCGCACGTCAATCAAGCCGAGACCGCGGATTTCCATAAAATGCTTGACAAGGTCTGTCCCCGCTCCCATGAGAATTCCTTCCCCCTTCCTCGTCACCGTTACCACGTCGTCGGCAACAAGACGGTGACCCCGTTCAATCAGATCGAGCGCGATTTCGCTTTTCCCGATTCCCGAACGCCCCGCCAGCATCAGCCCGATGCCATAGACGTCAACAAACGAGCCATGAATAACGCATTGCCGCGCAAACTGGTCATCGAGAAAATCGGACAACAGGTAAAACAACGACGTTGTCTCCATCGGGGATTGGAAAATTGCAATTTTTTTCTCCTTCGCGCTTGCAATAAATTCCGCTTCTATCGGGTTGTCGTTCGTAATGATAATGCAGGGAAGCTCAAACTGTAAAAGAGTATGCAGCGATTTCATCCGTTCATCGTTGCTTAGCTGCTGAAGGTACTTCATCTCCGTATTGCCGAAAATTTGCACGCGGTTGTAGGTAAACAGCTGCACGTACCCTGCCAGCGCTAAACCGGGACGATGAAGATTTTTATCCGTGATTTCGCGGTGAAATCCCTCCTCATTCGTCAAGGATTTTAATTTCAAACGGTCTTTGTTTGCCTCGTAAAAATACCCGACCGTGATGCTGCGTTTCTGGGTCTCTTTTATGTTGTTGAGTCTCATTCCTATTCCTCAATTTGTTCGACCACGTCAACTTCTTTTATCTTCCTGAGTGTTTTTTTATTTTTCGCTCGATGCTTTGCTTTGTATTTATCGAGCTGACGCTCGATCTTTTCCAACGCCATATCAATGGATTTTAAGAACTCATCCGAGCGTTCTTTTGCGATAAGCACCGAGCCAAAGACATGCACATTAATTTCTGCAGTTTTCAAGCTGGGGTCTTTTCCCTCAAAGCTCAAAATAATATCGCTACGTACAATTCCGTCGAAATACTTATCTAATTTTTTTATCGTTGCTAACGCGTGGTCGCGTATTGCTTGATGGGGCTTAAATTTGCGCGCTGTAAAATGTATGTCCATAAGAACTCCTTCACTATTGTTACTATTATGATTTTGGATGTGCTAATTGATAAACTTTTTTGAGACGATCAATGGTAACGTGAGTATATAATTGCGTCGTCGAAAGACTTTCATGCCCCAGTAGTTCTTTCACGGCTCGTAAATCCGCTCCGTGGTTAAGCAAATGTGTCGCGAACGTATGACGCAGCACATGGGGGCTTTTTTTCTCAATTTCAGAAACTATGCCGATATACCTGTTGACTAACCGATACACAGCTTCAGGATAAATTCTCCTCCCGCGTTTTGTCAGAAATACTGCGGCTTTATCTTCGCCGGACGTTTCATCCGAGTACAACGATGTTCTCTGCGCAAGATATTGCTTTAATGCTTCCGCCGCTTTCCGTCCGATAGGAACCACTCTTTGCTTGTTTCCTTTTCCAAGCACTTTCATTGTGCCGTCATATAAATCCACCTGGTAAAGATTCAAGCTTACCAGCTCGTTTAATCGAATCCCCGTGCCGTATAACAGCTCTAACATAGCTTTGTCGCGGCAGCCTTCAGGCGTTGATATGTCAACGGAATCCATCATTTGATGAATTGCTGGCTCGTCAACGAATTCCGGTAGCAAAGTATCTAATTTTCCTGAGCGTACATTTTGAGCAGGATTGATTTCAATCGTTTTCGTTTTCACCATGAATTTGAAAAACGAGCGTATGGCAATGAGCTTGCGGGCAATCGAGCGTTTTGCCAGGCCTTGCTCATGAAGATACCCTAAAAATTCTCTGATGGTAGCCTGCTTAACGGATTGAACAGTAAGGCTCTTTA
>SCUC01000024.1 GCA_004322375.1 Bacteroidota bacterium | reverse complement strand
CTACGATCCGCCATTTCTTGTGTCCCCAATGAAACGGCATCGCAAAGCCCCCGCTGCTTGGATTGCTTCCCCTGTGCAAAGCATCCAGCATTACTTCTTCAACAGAATATCCTAATGCAAGCGAAAATGCCATATCGCGATAATAGGGGTACGCCCAATCATGTCCCGGTTTCAAGGCTAACGCCGTTCCAACCTGAGCCGCTTCATGCCCGGAACCTCCAATATGGAAAAAAGCTTTTCCCTGACGTAATAAGACTAAAATTTTATCATCGCACTTTCGCGCTGTAAACATCTTCCTGTATGCAGCAACAAGCTGCTCGTTACGTAACGTAAAAGCGGTTGATGGAGATGTCACGGAGATAATATTTTTTTGTCCATTGTTCTTTCGCGATTTCTCATGCCCCTTTGTCGCCGAAGAAGTTATTATTGGTTTTCCTGTAGAGCGCATTCAGTTGATTCAGATGATAATTGCTGGATAGATTCTAAAAAATAATCGCGGTTCACTTCGCCGATTTGCACTTGAAACACTTCGGCAAATTTCTTAACAAGTGTCCCCTTCACTTCGTTCATATCAATCGAACGATTGAGAACACGCTCCATTGAGGTAACACCCTTATGAAAAATTCCACACGGGATGATTCTATCAAAATAAGATAAATCTGTGTTCACGTTTAACGCAAAGCCGTGCATTGTTATCCACCTGCTTACCTTCACCCCTATTGCCGCGATTTTATCATTCCCAACCCAAACCCCGGTAAATTGTTCATCTCGCTTTGCATTGATACCATATTCACTGAGTGTATGTATGATGACTTCTTCCAAATCGCGAAGGTAACGATGTATGTCGTTGTAATAATTATTCAAATCTAATATCGGGTAGCCCACAAGCTGCCCGGGACCATGATACGTAACGTCGCCGCCTCTATCTGTTTCATACACATCAATACCATTTGAATTCAACTCATCCTTTGTCGCCAGTAAATGATTTACATTGCTACCCTTCCCAAGAGTATAAACAGGGTGATGTTCATTCAGCAATAATATATCGGGACATTTTTGTTCTGCCCTTAAATGAAAAATTTTTTGTTGTACGTCCCAGGAGTTCTTGTATTTTGTAACACCTAAATCAACGAGATTAATCATATTGCCGACTCAAATCACACATCGCAAATCGCGTATCTAAAATCATATATGCACAGCATGTCCATACGCATCTTCCGCCGCTTCCAAGATAGCTTCAGAAAGTGTCGGGTGCGCATGAATCGTTCCTGAAATTGTCCCTGAAATCGCTTCGAGCGATTTTGCGACACCAAGCTCTGCAATCATCTCCGTTGCTTCCGAGCCTAGAATGTGAGCGCCAAGCAATTCTCCATATTTCGCATCAAAAATGAGCTTAACTAACCCATCGGTTTCACCAATAGCCCTCGCTTTGCCGCTTGCCGAGAATGGAAATCTTCCGACTTTAAGCTGGTACCCTTCTGCAAGCGCCTTTTCTTCAGTCAATCCTAAGCTTGCAACTTGCGGCTGGCAGTACGTGCAACCAGGGATATTTGTATAATCAATAGGTTCAGGATTTTTCCCGGCAATCTTCTCAACGCATATTAGTCCCTCACGTGACGCGACATGGGCAAGCCATGGCGCGCCTGCAACATCTCCGATAGCATAGAAGCCCTCAACATTCGTCCGACTGAAATCATCAACCTGAATCCAACTTTTTTCTACCTTAATCCCGACTGTCTCTAGACCCATATTTTCAACATTGCCTTGAACTCCTATCGCCATCAAGGTAACATCAGCCTTTAAGTCTTTCTTACCGCTTGCTGTTTCAACCGAAACAGTAACCTCGTTCCCTGTAGAAACGCTGTTCACTTTTGTATCAGTGAGAATTTCAATCCCCTGTTTCCTGAAATTACTGGCAAGCAATTTCGAGAGTTCCTTATCCTCTATTGGTAAAATGTTCGGCATCATTTCAACGATAGTAACTTTTGTTCCAAACGAGTTATAAAAATACCCGAATTCCACCCCGATTGCGCCGGCGCCTATGATTACCATACTTTTAGGAACGTGCTGTAACAGCATCGCCTCGGTGCTGGAAATTATTTTCTTCCCGTCAATTGCAACGCCGGGGATGCTACGTGGGCGCGCTCCGGTAGCAATTATGATATGCTTTGCCGAAATTTCTTCAACACCTTTTCCCTCCTTTTGAACTTCAACTTTTCCTTTTCCTTTAATAATTCCAAAACCGGAAATATGCTCAACCTTATTCTTCTTGAAAAGATACTCTACTCCTTTAGAGTTCTTTAACGCAACATCCCTGCTGCGTTTGATGATTTTAGAAAAGTCAAAAGAGAGGTCGTTATAGCTTATGCCCCATTCTTCAGCATGCTTGAAATGATTATAAATTTCTGCATTTTTAAGAAGTGCTTTTGTGGGGATACAACCCCAATTGAGACAAACACCTCCTAATTTATCTTTTTCTATAACGGCTGTTTTAAACCCAAGTTGCGCTGCCCGAATTGCCGCGACATACCCGCCAGGTCCTCCTCCTATGATGAGAACATCAAACTCTTTCTTTGTCACTAAATGAATCTTTCAAAAATTGGCTAAAATGTCAGTATTTTCAACGATTTGCTCACGAGGGAGATAAGAAATATATAGAAAAAAGAGGGGTTTTCCAAAGCAGTTTCTTGCATATTGGATTACAGAATTTAGATTTTAAGATGATTTGAGCGATTCGAACCCCGATTGTTGTTTCCGTCGGGGAAGAAAATCTCGGAACTTTCATCAAAATCTATTGCTGGAGAAGCCGGTCGTAGACCCGTAATAAGTTCTTTTTTTCTCAAGTTTTTCAAAGTGTTCATTGGCTAACGACAAAACAATAGTAAATTAAGAAGTACAAAGATCTTAATACCGAGTACATTTCAAGGAACGATTTCCCGGCAAGCACTGTTCCCTTTTTCGTCTTTATCATCATTTAAGGTTCTTTTATGTTAATCAAGAAAGCATCAGACATCGCCTCCTCAGAAATCACCCCAGAACATCTTTACACCGAAAGGCGAAAATTTATTGCTCTTGCTGCCACCGCCTCAATAGGATTGGCTGCCAATACCATCCTACCCTCTTCTATCCTCAATGCTGCTCCCAAAGATGATTTTAAGCCCAAGAATCCAAGCAAGTACAACACAACAGAAGAGATAACGTCTTATAAGGATATAACAACATACAACAATTTCTATGAGTTCGGCGTGGATAAGGAAGATCCATCGGAAAATGCACATACTCTGAAAACAAACCCATGGAAAATTACTGTCGAAGGAGCTGTCAAGAAACCGGCAACCTATAACCTTGAAGACTTGCTTAAAGGAATAACCCACGAAGACAGAATTTATCGGTTAAGATGTGTGGAAGCATGGTCTATGGTTATTCCATGGCTGGGGTTTCCTCTTTCCACTTTGATTAAACGGTTCGAACCAACTTCAAAAGCAAAATATGTTGCCTTTGAAACCCTCTACGATCCGG
>SCUC01000219.1 GCA_004322375.1 Bacteroidota bacterium | reverse complement strand
ATGCGATTGATATATTGAATTTAGTGATTATGCTCGGTTCTTTCACGGCATTGTTCTTCTTCGTCTCTTTTGTAAAAAAACGAAATACCATCCTTCCAGCGACCGGAGGATGGTATTTCGTTTTTTTACAAAAGAGACGAAGAAGAACAATGCCGTGAAAGAACCGAGCATAATCACTAAATTCAATATATCAATCGCATGATACACTGAGAACAATGTATAAACATTGTACCGGTCGTCGGTGGAAAACAATGCGAGAAGCGGCACCGGCTCCTCGCGCTGAAAAAGCTTCATCGCATCAAAGTCCATCATCCAGAGGAGAACAAATCCTAACAGGCACAAGATTCCTGTTCCGATAAGGAGATGTTTATACCCGTTTGTTTTTATTTCATGGTATGCCAGGAATAGCAGCGCGGGTAAGAACAGCCCGTTAACGTAATGACTGCCGACAACGAGAAAATATGCAGGCAATAAAAAATAAAAGGGTGTGTTACGCTTGATATACAGAACTATCGTCAACAAGTATAGCGAAAGGCAAAAGAATACAAAGGGATACCACTCGATGTATCCTAAAAAAAGCTGAAGCGAAGGAAGCGTCATCAGGAACCCGGTGAGCAAGGCTTGTTTCTTCCCATCGGAAAATAACGTTTTTGCAATGACAAAAATATTAATGCAATAGCCGACACCGAGCAGCAGCTCAGCGAAGAAAAATGCGTTCTGTATTTCTGCGGTTTGCGCAGCCCCGGTCAACACGCTGATTGAATAGAAAAAGAAAATCGAAAGAGGCTCGCTGTGCAGCCGCAGCGCTTGCCTGCCGTTGACTGCATTTTCGATGATGTTGGTGATGACGTAGCTATCACCGAGCAGCGGGACCTGAATTTTAAACGTAAAGGCAAGCGCCAGAAAAAAAGTGATAATGCCAAGGAGAAAGAAGACGGGCTTTTTTTCTGCAAGGGATCCTACCGCGTTGAGAACAGTCTCTTGTTTTCCGTAAGCGATGGTAAGGAGCGCAATTGTTCCAAGCAATAGATAGATTGCCGCGATATAACCGGGCAGGAATCCGGCGAAATGGAACCCCCAATTGTATGCTGAGGGAAAAAATATCCCGATACACTGCAAGCCAAGAAGGAGCAGGCAAACAATGAAAGTGAGCGTAAAGAATTTATCGTTCATTTCCTTAATATCGGAAACATTGAAATGTATTTCAAATTGATGGTTTTTGAAAATACAGGCTTGAAACCGATACATCGTTATTCTGTTAGGAGGTTTCACAGCCCGCGATTTAAATCGTGGGCTGTTTCCTCGGCTCTTCCACCTTCATAATCAATAACCCGATTCCTATCAGTGAGAAAAAGATACCGGTAACAAAAAGCGTTGTGTAGCCAAACAAGTCGCTGAGCGCGCCGCCGAGAAATGCCGAGAGGTAAATTGGTGCGAGCAGGGTATTCATTAAGCCGATATAGGTTGCGCGCTGGTTATGCGGTCCGTACTCGATGGCAAGATTATAGCGAATCATCAACTCCGAGCCGATAAAAATCCCCACGCAAAAAAATACAACGCTAAACCAGGCAAGCGAAGGAGCAAGAAGAGCAAAGCAGGTCGCGCATAAAACGGAAAACGAAGCGGAGATGAGCGCTATTTTATTACCGGCATGATCCGCTAAGAATCCATTTGCCAATGCGCCAATGATTTGTCCAATGACGGTGATGATGGTAAATTTCCCAATCATCGTTTCATCTGCGCCGAACTGCTTGATTGCATAGACCGTGAAAAACGGTCCGGGCATCGTAGCAAGGATAAGGAACACAGAAGCGAAGAGGAACGTTTTAAATCCGCTGTTACCGGTAACGATTTCTCTAAGATGCTTGATGTAATCTTTTAGCGAGTGTAAGGGATGAACTGCGCTTGGATGCTCTTCAACAATGCGCATTTGAAAGGCAATTGCAGTAAGCTGTAACACAAATGTGCAGAAGAAGACCAGAGAATAATTCAGTGGAAACGAAAAGGAGGTAAGTAGCCAAGTAAGAAGAAGACTCCCCAGAACCGATAACCCGCCTGCAAGCGAGTTACGGATTCCCGAAAGCCGTCCACGTTTTTTTAGGGGAGTTAGCTTGACCACAAAATCGAACCAGATGGGAGTCGTTATGCCGAGTATAGTCTGATTGATGGCAAAGAAAAAAAGAAACAGCCAGAGAGCAGCCAGAGGGGAATTGTTTCCGAAAAAGAAAATTGCTGTTCCTATAAAAAGAATAGCAAATCTCTGTGCGAGACCGAATCCCACGACCCAGGGCTTTTTCCATTCAAGGGTTTGTCCGTACCGTGCGGCAAAAATCTGCGGAAGAAATAAGCCGACATAAATAATCACGCCCATAACGCCGACTTCAAGATTACCGCCGCCAAGGCGCGAGATTAAAGCAGGTAAAACGGTTATCGGGGAAACAAGAGACGCTCCCGCTACCCACAACGCGCCTTCGATTGCATTGTAGGTAAAATTACGATTCACAAGCTTGCTCTGGATTTCAGACATGATGCCCTGTCTGTAAAGAATTACTGCAATTCATCGGACAAATATAGGTAATCTTACACTCTTTTGAAACCCACTCCCTTTTTGGTATATTTTTGTCGCATGAAACGATTCTCCTGTGTTATTTTCGATTTGGATGGCACGTTAACTCAAACCAACGAGCTTATATTTGCATCGTTCAACCATGTAACGAAGAAATATTTAGGCAAAGAATACACTCCCGATGAAATCACCGCAATGTTCGGTCCGCCTGAAGAAATCGCGTTGTTGAGGCTTGTCGGTCAAGAGTATCTCGATGCGGCAATCGAAGATTTTTTTCAATTCTATTTTCTCAATCACCCGCGATTGGCAAGCGCGCACCCTGGCGTGCATGAAATTCTCGATTATCTGAAGCAGCAAGGAACACTTCTTGCCGTGTTTACAGGAAAGGGAAAGCGAAGCACTATCATAACGCTCGACGCTCTTGGGATAGCGCACTATTTTGACTTGCTTGTTACGGGCAGCGATGTTATCAACCATAAGCCATCTTCCGAAGGAATTCAAAAAGCGCTCGCAGCATTCAACATCCCCGCGAGCGAAGCATTGATGGTGGGCGATGCTGTGAACGATGTAAAAGCGGCGCGCGACGCCGGAGTAGCAATGGCAGCGGTCTTGTGGGATTCATACGGAAAAGATGCCGTCATGAAGATGGATGTTGATTACATGTTTCACAGCGTGAAAGAATTTAGAGAGTGGCTGCCGGGCGCGCTCTCAACAAAGGAAAGTATTACATTTGACCAGTGAACAAAAAATAAAGTTACTCGCTACGGTTGGGCTACCGATCATCTGCCTTGTTTTTTATATAACAGCGAGCTTTCATTTTAACTACACGCCGGATGACACCTATATCTATCTTCAGTTTGCGCGTAATTTCGTGAACGGATACGGCATGTCGTTCAATGCCGGAGAGCCGACATACGGGTTTACCAGTCCCCTGTGGCTTATGGTTATCTCGCTTGGCGGCAAAATGGGAATAGATTATTTCATAGCCGCGAAAGTATTAGATGTTTTTCTGGCAACGATTTCCCTCGTCGTTTTTTTTATGCTTGCCTTCGAGATGATCCGGGATGTTATTACGGCATTGCTCGCGACGACAGTGTTCTCGTTCAACGCGTGGTTTATTCGCTGGGCGGGAACCGGGATGGAAACGTCGCTTGCCGTGTTGCTTGTGCTGTTGACGTTCTGGTATTGTATCCGAAATGAGTATGTTCTTGCAACCGTGTTTGCAACGCTATTGACATTAGTTCGACCTGAATCGTTCATTCTCATAGGACTAATTGTCCTGGATTTGTTTATCAATTCCCATAATAAACGCAGGGCAGTGAAGATGGGAATCGTATTGTTGGTTTTGTATATCATATTTCTGCTTCCGTGGCACATCTATGCGTATGCAACGTTCGGAAGAGTGTTCCCGAATACAGCTATGGCAAAAGCGGGATTGAATTTTGATTTGAGCGATATTCTCTACACGATTGCCGATGCAGGTGGGACAATTGCCTTAACAGACGGTATTGCCGCGGTAATATTGTTGTTATTCGGGTTAAGGTTTTTTCTCAAGAAGAGAAATGATTTGAAATCCGAAGAGGAAGAGGCGGAACGATTTTTTGTTTTTCGAAACGTCTTCATCAGCGCGGCATGGATTGCCGGGATAATTCTTTTTTACAGTCTCACGGGAGTAAACGTCGTATCCCGTTATTTGTTGATAATAATTCCACCGATGATTATTGCCGCGTTTTTATTGATGTCCCGGGTGCTTTCGCAGGGCGTATCACAACGCATCCGGCTGATTGTCATGGTCGGGTTCACGCTGGCTTTTTCGGCACAAAATATCGTAGCGTATCATTCGATAGTTTTACCGAGAGCGGAAGCGTTTGAGCGGGGAATCATGGAATTTTGTTTCATCCCCATGGGAAAATGGTTGGGCGCCAATGCGCCGGAA
>SCUC01000218.1 GCA_004322375.1 Bacteroidota bacterium | reverse complement strand
GCAGAAGAGTGACAAATTGATGACTTCGTTTTGGTTTGAGAGGCTTGGGATATTTAATCGCTGAAGAGCCGGGCAGGTTTGTTGTCGTAACAGTCGAACTGACAGTGGAAGCGATACGTCCCTGTTCAATTGATAGTTCCTGTTGAGCCTGATGAGGAGCAGATTCAGGGAGTATACCTACAAACGCAGCGTAATCTTTTATGAACGCCTGCACATATAATTCCGGCAAGTCAACCTTCGCTCCATTTTCGATTGCCTGGAGATATTTTTTGTTGATTCGGGTTGCAGAGGCGACGTCCTCTAACGAAAGGGATTTTGCCTCGCGCGCCGCTTTGAGCGATTCACCAAAGGTCACCGCGTTTCAACTCCATCAAGAACAAAACGGACAGTATTTGCAAAGTCGTCAATCTCGTATGGTTTTTGAATAAACCCATGAATCGAGTTCATAAAGTTGCCATCATCCAGCATTTGCGCGCTGTATCCGCTGCAAACAAGGATTTTAATTTCAGGATGATGTTTCCTGATGTACTCAAACGTCGCCCGCCCGCCAAGCTTAGGCATATTCATATCGAGCAAGATGAGATGGCATAGTTGTTCTCCCTCGGAAAGAAGCTGTATTGCTTCCATTCCGTTCCTTACAATCTGAACATGATACCCGAGTTCGCGCAAGATATCCACGCCAATTTCTCCGACAGAGGCTTCATCTTCAATAATAAGAATATGTTCCGTGCCGCCGGAAGGTTTTTTGCGTTCAATCTTTTTCTTAGGAATCTGGCGTTCGTTCATGACACGGGGCAGGTAAATAGTAAAGACAGTCCCGCTCCCTACTTCGCTATCCACATTGATGTAGCCGTTATGCCCCCGAATGACGCCGTATGTTACAGCGAGTCCGAGCCCGGTTCCTTTTCCTTGCTCTTTTGTCGTAAAGAACGGCTCGAAAATTCTATTCATAATATTCTGGGGAATGCCAACGCCGGAATCCACAACCGTTAGCAAAACATATTCGCCGGGTTTTCCGTTGGCTATTTGTTGTGAATCGGTTTCGTTCAACCGCGTTGGTTTACATGTAATGGACAACATACCGCCATTGGGCATCGCGTCGCGAGAATTAAGACAAAGATTGAGCAATGCCTGCTGAATCTGTCCTTCATCAGCCTCGATGAAAACAGGTTCGGGCGAAAGGACGACACGAATGATGATAGATTTCGGTATTGTGGCTTCAAACAGTCTGCGGGTTTCATCAACAATCATATTGACGTCAACAGTCCTCACATACGGGTTATTTTTGCGCGCAAACGTTAACAGCTGTCTTGTTAACGCCGCGCCGCGCCGCGAAGCGGTTTCAATCAGGTCAACATATTTCATTCCTTGCGGCTCGATTGTGATTCTTCTGCGAATCAATGAGGCTGAACCTAAAATTGATGTAAGAATGTTGTTGAAATCGTGCGCGATACCGCCTGCAAGGTTTCCGATACTGTCAATTTTTTGAGCTTGCAGAATTTTTGATTCTAACAATTTTTTCTCCGTGATGTCGCGAAGCACCATGCGGGCAAGAACCGGTTTCCCGTCGGAACCATAGACTAACGATGTGTTCAAGCTGACATCAATGAGGGAGCCATCTTTGCGTTGAAGCTGTCCTTCAATAGTCTTCAGATTGTCTCCATCGAACATTTTCGTAAGATATTCTCTTACCTGCTCATGCTGCGATTGCGGGAATAAGATAGTGAGGTGCTTGCCGCTAATTTCCTCTTTCGGCATCCCGAGCATCTGGCTTTCCGTAAGATTACAGCTGACAATGATTCCTTTCTTATCCACGCTATGATACATGTCGGGAGAGTGTTCGTACAAATCAACATAAAGGCGCTCGGATTGCTTGACCTGCTCAAACAGGGACGCGTTCTGCAATGCCACGCTTATCTGGTTGCCAAACGCATGAATGAGGGACATTTTCTTTGGAGGGAACTTGCGCTCTTCATGGCTTGCTATCACCAATGTTCCTGCGAAGATGCCCTGGCGTTCGAGGGGGATAGAGACGAGTTCCTTGAGTTGTTCTTCGTGAAACGCTTGAGTTGTACTTTGAAGAATTTTTTGGTCGGTTGCCCGGTGAATGCCCGATTTCCGGATCCAGATCATTTTTTCATCATTGACATCCTGCTCCGGGAAGAAGCAGCTTGTTGCAGAGCCGTTTTGATGGTGCAAAACGAGCTTACCCTGTTCTGTTAAATAAATCCAGCCGCAGTCAGCTCCCATAAGCTCCATAACTTTCACGAGAGCGCTCTGAAGTACATAATTAAGCTCGACGGAATGACTGACAGCTTCCGTGATGTTGTTCAATTCGAGAAGCTCCCGGCGCTGGGCTTCAAGCTGCCTTCCGTATTTCAAGGAGAAGAATACGCTCACAAACCCGATGATCCCGACGGTAACGATACTGATAAAATCGAGCCACCGGATTTCTTCACCGAGGAGGAAGTGGGCTGCGGTAATAGTAACAATCGTAACGACTACCGCCGTAGAGGCGACAATCTGGGATTGTTCTACGAGGCCTAATGATTTGTAGAAGTTTTTTATTCTAAACAATTTGGTTCGCATATCTTACTATCTCAGAAAATGTAAGAAGAAAGCAGATGAGAGACAAGGATTATTCTTGGAGTTTCAAGTTTCAGGTCTCAGGGGACAAATTATTGACTCAAGTTGACCGTTTTTAATAATATATGAAAATAGATCGATTTAGCGCATGACCGTAAATCCCGCTTTAGTGGGACTACGAAATTCCAAGTCCGATAAATCGGACTCAAATGATTTAGTCCGTTTACGAGGACTTGAATACTTGTAGCGTTATCATTGATGGCTTACAGCCCGTAGGGTAACGCTACTGAAAACAGCCAACTTGAGTTATTTATTTTGTGGTTTTGTGCAGGATGTGACCAAAAGCAAGTCCATATTGTTGTTTGTTCGCCATGTGCGTTTAATTAACGGTATTCCAGACGGCGAGGACGCCGTCAGGAGCGAATTACAATGTTGTTAATTTGTGGCTTTCATGCTTGAGTATTTATCATCATTTCTCTATATTGTTAAATACAATATTCTATGAATTTGCCTAAAATTTTAATGAAAACACTCCTTTCAATAGTTTTTGCCTCCCTGTTGATAATGAACGTCTTTGCAGAGCCTCCTGAAAAATATTCAAGAATAAAAATTTTGGTGCCGGATAGAGAGTTCCTTAATAAGGTTTGGGAGTCGGGTATAGATTTTGAAGGGACATCGGGAAAGCCCGGCGGGTGGATGGAGTTTGTCGCGGGGAAAAGGGAGATGGAGCTTCTTTCCTCGAACGGTGTCACCTATGAAGTTGTCATTGATGATTTGGCAGCCTATGAAAGCTCGTTCTTAACGCAGGGACCTGTGGACGCTTTAGGATTCGGGTATGGTAGCATGGGAGGATATTATACCTACGTCGAAGTGGGGGCGCAGTTAGATTCAATGCGCACGTTATACCCGAGCTTAATTACAGCAAAGACTTCGATAGGAACAGGTCACGAAGGGCGCGAGATATGGATTGCAAAAATTTCCGATAGCCCGGAAACCAACGAACCGCAAGAGCCCGAAATTTTGTATACTGCGCTTCACCATGCGCGCGAACCGGAAGGCATGATGACTGTGATGTATTACATGTGGTGGCTGTTAGAGAATTATGGAACGAACGAAGAAGCGACGTACCTTGTGAATAACAGACAAATGTATTTTATACCTGTGGTCAATCCCGACGGTTACGTGCATAACCAGACGACGAATCCGAACGGAGGCGGATATTGGAGAGAAAACAGGCGTCCCAACGGAGGCTCTTGTTATGGCGTTGATTTAAATAGGAACTACGGACCGTACGCGATGTGGAACTCCAGCAACGGCGGTTCAAGTGTAAGTACAACTTGTGGACAAGGGACGTACCGTGGTCCCAGTCCTTTTTCTGAACCTGAAACAGCTGCCATTGATACGCTGATGCGAGAGCATAATTTTAAAACTGCGTTCAACTATCATACATACGGAAATTATTTGATTTATCCTTACGGTTACCTCTCGCGTGAAAATGGAGATTCTTTAATTTACCGCGAATGGACGTATGAAATGCAGTTCGACAATCATTACACGAATGGTACCGACCAGCAAACTGTGAATTACTCGACTCGCGGCAATTCTGACGATTATATGTACGGCGATGTTTCATCGGGAAAAGCCGTAACCTACACCATGACTCCTGAAGTCGGAACAACAGGTTTTTGGCCCTCGACCGGTGAAATATTTCCCTTAGCTCAGCAGAATCTCAAACAGAATAAAGTTCTCGCCTACGTAGGCGGCTCGTATCCTGTAGTAACCGGTTATACAATAGAAGATAGTACGGGAGACAGTTTCTTAGAGAGAGGAGAAAGTTTTTCGTTTATCCTTGATATAAAAAATCGCGGGCTTGGCGATGCTTCCTCGGTGCAAGTAGATGTCGTCTCTTCAAATCCTTCCGTTCAGTTAAGTAATGTCCCGATGGTGTTACCCTCAATTGCTTCCCAAACAACTTCGCAAGCTGTTTTGACCGGCAGTACAAGCTCGACTGCAATTACCGGCGTTCCGTTCGAGCTGTATGTCATGTTATCGGACCCGGATGGTTTTGTGAAACGAGATACTATAAAATTATTTTTAGGAACCCCATCAACCTTATTAACAGACAGCGCAACAGATGGCACAGGAAATTGGACCACAGGTTCCGGATGGGGTGCAACCCCAAACTATCACACGCCTCCGTATGCTTTTACTGATAGCCCAAGCGGGAACTATGGCAATAATGCTGATAATTCCTTAACACTAATAAACCCAATCAGTTTAGCGGGTTACCAATATGCTCAATTACGGTTTTGGACGAAATGGGCGTTGGAACCGACATGGGATTTTGCCACGGTAGAAATTTCAACAAACAACGGCTCAACATGGACGACGCAACGAACAAAACTTTCTCATTCCGGGTCAGCTCGTTCAAATTCTAAGCAACCATCAGGCACGTGGGGATATGAAAGCTATACCCCGGGTCTCACCTGGGTGGAACAGAATGTTGATGTAAGCGGCTACTCAGGAAGCCAAATCAAGCTTCGTTTTCGTCTTGCAGCGGATGGAGGGGAGGTTCGGGATGGACTTTATGTGGATGATATTCGGCTCTATGGTTGGAACCCGAATTATGATACAACTGCAGCGAGCGCAACAACGTTAGAATATCCATCCGATGGCTCTTTCAGTGTTCCGCGAAGACCGACCCTGCGGTGGCATTCATCTCCCGGAGCGCTCTGGTATCGGTTACAGGTTGCATCGGATTCTCTGTTTGCTTCGATTGTGTATGATGATTCAACATTGACGGACACATTAAGGTTAATCAATCCGCTATCGTATGATGCGAAATATTTCTGGCGCGTAAATGCGCGCAACAATGTGGGAGCAAGCCCGTTCACGGAGCCATGGGCATTCACAACGATTATCGCCCCTCCGGCAGCGCCATCGTTGGCGTTTCCGGCGAATAACCAAACCCACTTGCCGCTATCGTTCTTGTTGGAGTGGTATCCATCATCCGGCGCAGTCAACTATATTCTTCATGTTTCGGATGATTCATTGTTCGGGTCGTATATAGTGGATGATTCAACTCTCGTTGATACTGCCTATTCGTTGTCCGGTCTTTCCTTACATACCAAATATTATTGGCGTGTAAAAGGAGTGAACGCAGGCGGCACAAGCATCTTCTCCGAAGAACGGAATTTCACCACTGTGGGAACAGCTCCATCAGTTCCAACGCTGGCAACTCCTGAAGATGGCGCGCAGTACCAGCCCTCGACGATTACTCTTTACTGGAATGAAACCGCGGGGGTGGTGAATTATCATTTGCAGGTTGCATCCGATTCAGAATTCAGCGTCATCGCGTTTGAAGATTCAACGTTGGCAGATGTGTTTGCCAATGTATCAGGATTAGGCAATGAAGCACTGTACTACTGGCGCGTTCGCGCATCGAATGATTTCGGTTCGAGCGACTGGTCTGCCGCATGGAGATTCACGACTGGCACATATACCCTTAGCGTTTTAATGAACAACAGATGGAATTTAGTTTCTGTTCCTGTTCTTGTTCAGAACTTTGCAAGGAACGTAGTTTTTAATTCTGCAATATCTGATGCATTTGCTTACAACGGAACGTACGTTCAAATGGATACGCTGGAAAGTGGTTCAGGGTATTGGCTAAAATTTGGCTCCCAGCAAAACGTTACGATGGTGGGACAATTGTTGCCATCACAAAATATTCCCGTGAATGATGGATGGAACATCATCGGTTCTCTCACATACCCGATTGATGCGACTTCTATTACATCCAATCCGGGAGGTATGATGACTTCAGAATTTTATGGGTTTGACGAAGGCTATGAAACGAGCAACAGCATTATCCCGGGAAAAGGGTATTGGGTGAAGGTGAATGGGAGCGGGGAGCTTGTTTTGTCATCTGTTGTTAGTCATTCGTCATTAGAAAACCGTATAACGATTGTGCCTACTTCAGAATTGCCGCCCCCATCGCCTGAAGGTAACGGCAATTTACTTGAAACCTCAGACCTGAAACCTGAAACTTTCGGTCTAAGTCAGAACTACCCTAATCCGTTTAATCCGACAACTGTGATTCGATACCAATTGTCAGTGGATTCGTGGGTGACATTGAAAGTGTATAATTTGCTTGGAGATGAAGTTGCAACATTAGTAAATCAGTTTCAGGTTGCAGGTTTCAAGTCACAAGAATGGAATTTGATTGGATTGCCGAGCGGCGTGTATGTCTATCGCATCAATGTTGAGTCGGTTGATGAAAGCGGAGTTAGTCATTTGTTTGGAGATGTGAAGAAGATGATTTTGACAAAGTGACGATGTTGAAACACCGTCAATCGAATTGCTGATTCAACCCACCTCTCGATTTACATAGAAAATGCCGACTCCGTACACCTGAGTCGGCATTTCTTTTTTAGGAGACGACAGCACACAAGGTATAGGGAACAGCACTTTATTCGGAGGGGTTTGCACACTTTTTTGAGGGAGTCGCACTTCGTCCGGAGGGAGCTACACTTCTTTTCGGAAATTCCCTCCAATGTTTAGGGGAATCTCCGGAAACTTTAAGGGAAGTTAAAGGTATTGAACAAAGAGCAGAAATGGCAATTCGAAAATTATCTGTTGATAAATTATACAGGGTGGTTAAAAACAAAGAGAACTGTCACCCTGAACTTCTTCCATTGCGAGTTGGTGGTTTAATTCCTGTTCCAGACGGTTTTAGATACTTATCCTGACAAAAGTCGGGATGGTACGAATCCTTGGGTTGTTCTGCAAGCCTACATTGAATGAATCAACTCGAAGTCATCGAAAAGTTATATTCCAGATGTGTGACGGATTCGTTGTCTCTTACTTGGAAAGTAACTATATTAGACATCACATCACTCAATTCTCTTCTCTCATCATCATTTAGAGGTGCCTCTGAAATATTTTATTATTGTTCTTTTAGCGCTTGCATCATATTCTGCCTTTGGTTCGGAAATTACCAAAACTGTCGGTACTAGCGATGCGAGCTACGACTATCCCACCATCGCGGTTGCATTTGACGCATTCAACGCCGGAATCATCACTGATTCAGATGGCATGCCTGTAGATTCTGTTACATTTCTTCTGATGGATTCCGTTTATAACGAGCCGGAGCTTATACTTCGCCCGACGGCAGGGACCAGAACAGTTAGGGTGTATTCAGGACTTTCATCTGACGCTCATAATGTGATTAACATATCTCGGGTCTTTGGGACGGGTGTTGGATTAACGGTGGACAGCGTCGAGAGTTTTTCGATGAGCGATGTTGACCTGTATCTTGATCCGGGTACCATATGGAGTGCCGCTGAAAGAATCAAGCTGAGGCAAGGCGTTAAAATGGAAGTAGGAGGTAAGGTGATTGCTCCGACAGCAACGATTGGCTTCGAAGTGCTAGGCGATAGCGGCGGAACGTTTACGATGGAGAATAGTTCAGTGGTCGCGGCAAAAACCGGCTTCTTTCTCGATGAAATACAAGTCTTTGCTTCACTCACATTAAAACACAATACCTTCAGCAGCATGAGCGTTGATTCGAGTACGGCAATTCTGCTGAATGGAGTGTGCGATTCAGTAATAATAGAGAGCAACACCATTAACCTTGGTTCCGTTGCACGGTCGAGAGGAATCGTCATCACTAAACCTGCTGGTGGAACGACAGCAAGGGGAAGGATGACAATAGCAATCAATGAAATTACTGTGGGGTATGATGGTGTAGCAATTCAGGTCGAAGAAGCGAGAGATTCGCTAATGATACATAACAACACCATTAACCTTGGTGCCGCCACACGAGCAAGAGGAATTGTCACCAGTAAACCTGCTGGCGGAACGACAGCAAAGGGAAGAATGACAATTGCGGTCAATGAAATTACTGTGGGGTATGATGGTGTAGCAATTCAGATCGAGGAAACGAACGATACCATATTAGTAGATAACAACACAATTATTTTCGGTTCTGCCGCGCGGGCAAGAGGAATCATAACTGCTAAACCCGGTAGCACTGGAGGCACCACTGCAAATGGAAAAATATCCGTATCGGGAAATAACATTACAAGTAGTGGAGGAGATTCAAGTATAGCGATTTCGCTTGACAAAGTTTGGTGCTTTGCAGTCAAAGTTGAAGACAATGCAATTAACATGGGTTCAACTACAAAAGCAAGAGGAATTATCGTTGGAAGACCTGCTGGTGGAACGACAACAGGGGGAAGGATGACAATTGCTATTAATGAAATTACTGTGGGGTATGATGGTGTGGCAATTCAGATCGAGGAAGCGGACGATACCATACTTGTGGACAACAACACAATGAACTTCGGTTCTGCCGCACGGGCACGAGGAATCATAACAGTCAAATCAAGTGGTTCAACCGGCACAACAAATGGGCGAATGTCCTTGTCGGGGAATACTATTACAAGCACTGGGGGCGATTCGTGCATAGCAATTCAGGTTGAGGTAGTGAATGATTCTCTTGCAATACAAAGCAACACCATCAATCTTGGTAACGCAACAGAAGCGAGAGGAATAATAACTAATAAGCCCAATATCGGTGGCGCTACTGCAACGGGAAGGATGTCAGTTTCCGGAAATGTTATAACGAGTGGAGGTGGAAATTCGAGTACAGCCATTACGTTGGACGAAGTTTTGTGCCTTGCCGTCACGGTTGAAGACAATATAATTGATATGGGTTCAATGATGAACGCAAAAGGAATTGTAGTGAAAAAACCAGATGGAGGTAATGGGAAAATATCCGTTTCGGGAAATAATGTTATGAATGGTGGCGATTCAAGTATAGCAATACAAGTTGATGACGCGAGCGATTCGACAATGATTGATAACAACAACATCAACATTGGTTTCGCCGCACGGGCAAGAGGAATTATAGCGGCAAGACCTGGTAGTCCTGGCCCTATCACTACAAACGGAAAGATATCCGTATCGGGAAATACTATAACGAGCAGTGGAGGAGATTCGACTATCGCCATTTCGCTGGAAAAAAAATGGTGCTTCGCAATTCGTGTCGCGGATAATGCCATTGACATGGGGGGAAGTGGAACGGCAATAAAAACAAAAGGATTCGGTTTTATTAAATCAGAAGATGGAAGTGAGCGCATTCACAGCAATACGATTACGAACGCTTCAATGGGAGTAGATATTCTTTTGGATAACGATACAACTGGTTTCGGTGGAATCTCTCCCGATTCAATTACATTTGGTTCGATTGAAATTTTCGATAACATGATGAATAATGTTCGCACTGGTCTTCAGTCAAATCCTGCCTTTGTAGATCATGGTCAGGTAGGCGAGATGCCATCTCTTCAACGGATGAGCATTTCGAGGAATACCATCACCGGTTCGAGTGATCCAATCAATCCCGGGCTTACGGGAATTAGGTTGGATTCTCTTTCCACCCGTAGATTGGAAATTGATTCGAATACTGTTTCCGGATATCAAACTAATCTCCAGTACGGTTGGGTTACGTCCGAAGATGTACTAGCATCTGATGTATCCTTGCAACGGATTCGGGGGAATTGTTTCAATAACAGTACCGGAGATGGAGCTTCTCTGAATTTCTCAAATCGTTCCACTGATACTGCAAGAGTTCTCATCGAAAACAATTCCTTCACCAACAGTGGCGGCAATGGCTTGAGAGTTATTGTTGATACGGGAATCGTCCATCTCTATATCGCGGGAAATACATTTCGCGACAATAGTGGCGACGGATTGAAAGTAACAGAAGGCTCACTCTCCGCCGATGGCAGTAGTCTTTCGTTTGAACTGCACTTTGACCGCTATGAACAGGGGGGCTATCTCATCGCACCGAAAGTTTATACAGGTGAAAAAGCAAACATCTTCACAGCACCTTCTTCGTTAATGGTTCCGAATATTTTTGTAAACAACATCGGCATGGGAATAACAATCGGTTCCGGTGTTGATCTCCCGGGTGGCATCCATTATCAAAATTTTTCCAACAATGGCGAGTACAACTTCTACAACGGAACAAATCATAATATCGATGCGACCGGATGTTGGTGGGGTATGAACGACTCGGCAGAAATTGCCGGATTAATTTATGATGGAAACGATTCTACGGGAATCGGTATCGTAAGCTTCGTTCCCTTTCTTGCAGATTCTATCACTTCTTTGATAACTGGAATTCCGGTTCAATACAACAGAGGATGGAACCTTGTTTCAGTGCCGGTAAAAGTGGTTGACTATTTAAAGACTTCTCTCTACCCGAACGCAGTTTCCGATGCATTTGCGTTTGTCGGTTCCTATCAATTAATGCAGACACTCAGTCACGGCGTAGGTTATTGGCTGAAGTTTAACACGACTCAGACAATCACTTTCAGTGGATTTCAAGTAAACAGTGATACCATTTCAGTCGTTGCTGGCTGGAATATGATCGGCTCAATTGGTACATCGGTCGCAGTTGGAACGATTACTTCCAATCCGCCGGGTATTCAAACATCGCAATTTTTCGGTTACAATAATGGCTACGGAACAACTTCAACTATCGAGGCGGGCAAAGGATACTGGGTGAAAGTAAGTCAAGCAGGAACGCTTATTCTGTCATCAGTAGTCAGTAATCAGTCCTCAGTAAACAGTATAAAAATTGTACAGACGAGCGAAGTGCCTCCCCCACCGCCCGGATTTGAAACCGCAAACCTGAAAACTGAAACCCCAAACCAGTTTGCGTTAGAACAAAACTATCCGAATCCGTTTAACCCCAGTACCGTTATCAGTTATTCGTTATCTGTTAATGGATATGTTAGCTTGAAAGTATATAATATGCTTGGAGTGGAGATAGCAACATTAGTTGATGGGATGCAGGAAGCGGGATTCAAGTCAATACCATTTGATGCGAGCGGGCTGCCGAGCGGGGTTTATACATATAGATTGTTCGTCGTAGGACAAGATGGCATCTTGTCCTACACAGATGTAAAGAAGATGGTGTTGATGCGATAATATCTGATGGGGGCGATGGAGTAGTGGAGTGTTGTAATTAAGAAAGCCTGTCTCTGGAAGGAGATGGGCTTTTTTCGTTATTAGGTGAAAAGTCGAAATAAAAAAATAATGAAATATTGCAGTTGATTCTTTTTTTTATTACACTCTCGCCATAATCAGGAGCTTGCAGAGAAAGATAATTTTTTTCGAGGTCTGAACATTTAACAAAAAGAAGGTAATACAAAATGTCAACAACAAAATATGATAGAAACTGGAACACTATCGGTCATATCAGCGACGATGGCAAAACACTATACGACAACCATTGGAACGTGACGGGTCATGTCGGTGAAGATGGAAAGACAATCTATGATAAACTGTGGAAGGTGATTGGGCATGTTAGTGATGACGGAAAAACAATCTATGACAAGAATTGGAACGTTATCGGTCATACCAGCGACGATGGCAAAACGATTTATGATAAAAATTGGAATGTAACAGAACGTTCAGAGACGTCTAATCGAAGAATATTAATAAATTCGCGTCCAACCTCGTATCGTTCTAGTTCCACTGAAGGGAGCTGGGTTGGCTGGCTCATCGGCGCTCTCATCGTGATAGCAATTGTTTATTTTATCTTTGTTGTTATTATCCCATTATTGATACTAAACATTCCTGTTATCGCATTAGCAAGTTCCTTCTTCATGAAACAAAAAAGGAAGATTCTTCTCTGGTCTTCGACAGTAGGCATGGCATATGTATTTCTTGACACACAAGTACATTGGCTTTCATTTCATCTAATGAATAATATCGAGATGAGTCGAGAGGTTATAGATTATATTTTTTACGTGAATGTTACAGTCGGTTTAACTTCTTCATTTTTACTGCTCCATCCTTTTATTAATTCAAACAATCAGTCAACTGAAGCGTCACCCGATTCAGCTGCAGGCATGAAAAACAAGGAGGCAACGAAACGATTAATATTTGTTATCACCGGATTACTTCTCGCAGCAATTACAATGGTTTGGATTTACAGGGGGCCCGTCACGTCACCCGGTGTATCAACGTACAGCATTCCTTCGTACGTATCAACTGAACCTGCCGGTTCACCTCCTCCTGTCAATACGAAACTTTATACCTTTCGGGGCACGTTCATAGATGTCTCCTTCGGAGACCTTTATCATATTATTTTCATAGACGATAAGAATCAGGAATGGGATTTTGGTCCCGCAAGCAACAATAATAACTTAGGAGAATATACCCTCGATATTAATAATGAAGGAAACCCTCAATATAAAGGCAAAAAATTTTTAGTTATGTACGATTCAATCTGGACGAAAGTCTTCGAAGGTGAAACAGATCCAAGGGGTTATATGGAGACCGTTCCGCGAATTGTGAAATTAACAATAATTGAGTGAGTATTTTGTTGTTAGAATTGACTGTATGAGATTGTTTTTGGACAAGAAGGTGAAGATTATTCTGACTAAAGATGTGCAATGGATTCACGACCATTTTGAGGAATTGGTTGACAACTATGCGAGAAAAGACATCTCCGTGGCTAATGAGAAGCTATTTATTGGTGCGACATTAAAAGAGGCACGAGAAATGGCGAGAAAGAAATATCCCAATTTGAACCCTTCCTTGGTGCATATTCCTCATCCTGAAGATTTTTTGTGCGTGGTTAAGGGCTCTTTATTCTCTTTTCCCGAAGCTCCTATTCAACCCCGGTATCACTCCTGAAAATTCGGATACCAATAATCCTGTTACAATAATCCCGGCTCCGATAATTCCGGCTGTGCCTAAAATTTCATTACGGACAAAATACGCAAACGTTGCCGCAATTACCGGTTCCAGCGTGAAGATGACTGCTGCCCGGGTGGGTGTGGTATCTCCTTGAACGAGGTTTTGTATCCACATCGCGCCAAGATTTGAAAAGAGCGTGAGATAAACAAGCGCGAAGATAATTTCGTCGGTGAAAACGATGTACGGTTTCTCAAAGAGAAAGCAGGCTATCGTTCCGATGACAGAGCAAATTAAAAACTGCACAAAGATGAGATGGTGACGGTTCGCGTTTTGTGAAACAATATCGAGATAGACAATATACCAGCCGAACAGAAACGCGCAGATAAGGGTAAGAGCATCGCCTACGTTAAACTCGGAACCTTCCGGCGAGGTAAGCAAGTATAACCCGATTGCCGCCAACACGATACCGACCGCGTTGCCAAGCTTGGGCAAACGCTTTTCAAGGAGAAGCTGGAATAGTGGAGTAAATACAACTAACAGACCGGTGAAGAAAGCAGATTTCGATGCTGTGGTGTATTGCATCCCAACGGTTTGGGTGGCGAATCCAAGATACACAAGGATGCCGAGAATTGTTCCGCTAATAATAGTTTGCCGCGTAAGCGAAGGGAACGAGCGAAAGAGAATGATATACAGAACAACCGTTGCAATCCAAAACCGCAGAGCGATGAAGAAAAGGGGAGAGGCTTCTTCAAGCGAGCCTTTGACAAAAACGAACGTGCTCCCCCAAATGAACGTGGAGACGAAGAGAAGTAGCTCGGCGCGAAACTGTTTACTCACGTTGGTTCGTAGTTGACGGTTGGTAGTTGCTAGTTGATAGTTTCAAGCACAGTTATTTGTTCGATTGAAAAAACATGAAACATGAAGCATGAAACCTGAAACAATATTAAGCTGCTTGTTCCAGCCTTTTCCACACTTCACCTGTCTCATAGTCGCGGAAGAGCTTGCCCCAGTGGGTTGTTGCTTTCCAGTTCTCGAAGACTTTTCGGTCTTTCAGGGGCCAGCGGTAGTAATCGTGGTAGGCTTCCGAACCCATGATGAAGACATTCACTAAGGGAGTATGAAAAAATAATTTCTGCATTCCTTTGAGAGGACCGAACCACATCAAATCTCCGATCATGCTTGCACCGTTATCTCCGACTTGGAAACCCCATGATTCTTTAGAAATATCGTCGCCGACAATTTTTATTTCACGGGGGTCGCCGACTCCGAGCTTGTCATTGTGCGCTACGTTGATG
>SCUC01000217.1 GCA_004322375.1 Bacteroidota bacterium | reverse complement strand
GCGGAAATTGAAGTGATTGAACCCTATCATTCATACTATATCAGCAATAAAGATTCCTATATTGCAGAGCCGTTCTCCATCGAGGGGGACGCTTCCTCGGCAACCTATTTTTGGGCGGCAGCAGCTATTACCGGGGGCAAAATAACTGTCTCAAATTTATCTTTTGATTCTTTACAAGGCGATATTAAGTTTCTGTATCTGCTTGAAGAAATGGGTTGCCGTATCTCCCGGCACGATGCGATAATAGAAATCCAGGGCGGTCATTTGCATGGAATAGACGTGGATATGAATGATATTCCTGATTGTGTCCCGGCTATGGCAATTGTTGCAGCGTTTGCTGAAGGAGAGACAACGATTTCTAATGTCGCCCATCTTCACTTTAAGGAATCTGACCGATTACGCGTTCTTGGCGAACAATTAAACAAGCTTGGTACAAAAGTTCAAGTTTTGAAAGACGGGTTAGTCATTCATCCTCAAAAAATGCATGGTGCAAGGATAGAAACCTACAACGACCATCGCATTGCAATGAGTTTCGCGGTTGCAGGCTTGCGCGTGCCGGGTATAGAAATCATCAATCCAAAATGTGTTACAAAATCATTCCCAAACTTTTGGGATGAGTTCAATAAACTAGAAGAAAGTGAGATTTGATGGCAGGAAATTCAATAGGTAAGTTCTTTCGCATCACTACGTTTGGTGAAAGTCATGGAAACGCCGTCGGCGTGCTGATTGACGGAGTGAAGCCAAACCTGGTATTTAAAGTCGAGGAGATTCAAAAAGAATTAAATCGTAGAAGGCCGGGCCAAAGTTCCGTCACCACTCCCCGCAACGAAACTGATCAGGTTCAAATTCTTAGCGGCGTGTTTGAGGGCAAAACGCTCGGAACACCTATCTGCCTGTTAATCTGGAACAAAGACCAAAATTCAAAAGCGTATGACAATATCAAAGAATTATTCCGACCCGGACACGCGGCATATACATACCTCTCTAAATATGGCATTCAAGACTATCGCGGCGGTGGGCGTTCCTCCGGTCGCGAAACTGCTGGAAGGGTTGCCGCTGGAGCAGTAGCCAAACAGCTTCTTGCAAAACGCGGTATTCAAATTATTGCCTACACAAAACAGGTTGGCAATATTGTTGCGAATACCACGGATTATTCGTTTATTGAGAAGAACCCCGTCCGTTGCGCCGATCCGGTTGCAGCAAAAAAAATGGAACGAAAAATTTTAACCGTCAAAAAAGAAGGGGATTCGCTTGGCGGTGTTGTTGAAGCTGTTATTAAAAATTGCCCTCCCGGACTCGGTGAACCGGTCTTTGATAAATTAGAAGCCGACCTTGCGAAAGCACTTTTATCTATTCCTGCGACTAAAGGGTTTGAAATCGGCTCAGGGTTCGCTGCGGCGAGAATGAAAGCAAGCGAGCATAACGACGAGTTTTATAAAGACACATCGGGAAAGGTAAGAACAAAAACAAATTTTGCCGGTGGAATTCTCGGCGGTATTTCTAACGGCGAAGATATCATTGTTCGTGTCGCCGTGAAACCCCCGTCTTCTATTCTGAAACCTCAAGAAACGGTTGATATTAAAGGAAACAAACGCACAATTAAAGTCGAAGGCAGACACGACCCCTGTCTCTGTCCGCGCGTTGTTCCTGTTGTCGAATCTATGATTGCTCTTGTCATAGCTGACCATTTGATGAGACAATCCCTTACGAAACATCAGACTGCAATTTCCCGGTTGCGGGAAGAAATTGATGTTGTTGATGACATGCTCCTCCTCCTCTTAACACAGCGCCTTGAGCTTGTCCGGGAGGTAGGTAAATGGAAAAAGCAAAACAAAAGAAATATTCATGATAAAAAACGAGAGAATGATATTTTTCATAAACGTCTCGCCCTCGCAGAGGAGAGCGGGCTTGATGAATCCTTCATCAAGTCAATGTACCAACTCATTCTCGATTATGGAAAGATAGTACAACAATCAGTATGAAAAGTGAAATCGGTCTTATCGGATACGGGCGTTTCGGAAAATTGGCTGCCCGAAAATTAAAAAAATATTTTAAAGTTTGTGTTTTTGACCCCCAGCCGTTCAGAGCCTACGAAGACGGAATCGAGCAAGTAACGCTCGAAAAAGCGGCGGGCAAAGAACTTGTTATTCTGGCAGTTCCTATCAATCAAATGCCTTCGGTATTGAAAGCCATTGCTCCCAGCGTACGACCCAATTCCCTCATCTGCGACGTTTGTTCGGTGAAGGAACAACCTATCCAATGGATGAAAGATATCCTTCCCCAGCATGTGAACATTCTTGGAACTCACCCGCTTTTTGGACCTGATAGCGCGACGGTAAGCTTATCCGGGAAAATAATTTTCTTCTGTCCTGTTCGCATCAAACGGGATATGCTGGAAGACGTAAAAGCCGGGCTGCTCCAACAATCACTGGTAGTTCATGAAGTTACGCCCACAGAACATGATCTCTTAATGGCAAAAACTCTCTTTGTTACACAGTTGGTCGGACGCACCTTCGTCAATCTCGATTTACCCAACACCATCTATTCCACACAAACCTATAAGCATTTACGCGAAATAGTTCAAGTTTCAGGAAATGATTCGGAAGAGCTTTTTCTTGATATGTACCACTACAACCGGTACGCTAAAAAAGTCTTCCAGAAATACCTTCTTGATTCACGGAAGCTTAGTTTGCTATTAGAACCCATGGGAAGTTGAAGGTCACTCTAAAAAGAATAATGCTTTCTTTCATAATTCCACTGGCGCTTGGAGTCATAGGTGGAATTATCCTGATTCTGTTCTTCGAGCATAAAATTGTTTATCACCCCTACCGCTATCCCGCGGGGAATTGGAATACTTCCCTCTTTAATCTTCCCATAGCAGAGTGTGCTTTCCGCGCTACTGACAACGTCATGCTTCATGGCTGGTTTCTTCGTCATGATACGGCAACAATAACATTGCTCTGGTGTCACGGTAATGCAGGAAATATTACTCATCGTCTCGAACAAATCAGGATGCTTCGGTTGCTTAAAGTAAACATTTTTATTTTTGATTATCGCGGGTACGGCAAAAGTGAAGGCGAACCATCTGAACAAGGTCTCTATAACGATGCTTTGGCAGCATTTGATTATCTCGCGCAGCAAAAAAACGTCAATCCTCAAAACATTGTCATCTACGGACAAAGCCTCGGTTCTGCCGTCGCAATTGACTTAGCGACAAAACGAAGTTGCGCGGGACTTATCGTAGAATCATCTTTCCCTTCCGCACGGGTAATAGCAAAAGACATGCTCCCTTGGTTTCCACTCCACCTGTTGATAAAGTCCGAATTTAATTCCATCGAAAAAATCAAATCGCTAACTCTCCCTCTCCTCTTTATCCATGGCGAAAAGGATGACATCATCACAATTCACCACGGCAAAGAACTTTTCGCTGCCGCGAACGAACCTAAGCTCTTCTTCTCAATCCCGGAAGCAGGACACAACGATTGTTACTTCGTTGGCGGTGCCTCCTACCTTCGTTCAATACAAGAATTTATTGCTCAGCCTTAAAAACCTTTCCAAAGTCTCCGATTAGAGTTGATAATCTTCTAAAGTTTCCGTAATTTTTGCGAGCCGCTCACTATTGAAGATATGTCAATCAAAACCATACTACGGATGCTGGGTATCGGAAAAGCGCTTGCTTTCCTTTGGATACCTTTGTCCTTTCTTCATTCTCAAACCTTCAACTTTGAAGAAGAATGGCGTTGGGCGCATTTTACAACAGAACATGGACTGCCTTCAAATCAGGCTAACCAAATTATCGAGGCAAACGATGGCACAATATGGGTACGAACAACAAACGGAATAGCTTGGTTCGATGGTTACCACTGGATTAACGTTAGTTCACTCCCTTCCGCCACAATTACCGGAATTTCACATAGTAAGGGGGACAGTGTTATTGTTCAGTATATAGACACGGTATACGTTGGAAATCGTTCTGGATTTAAGCCTCTTAAAATAAATATCGACATTTTTAAAGTGGTAGTATCTAATGAAGAGTATCTGATTCTTGATCATCGCTTTACTCTCCATAAATTCAGTCACGATACTCTTATACATTATCGTAGTCCCGCCTTTTATCTCATGAGCGAAAGAAAGAACAAAGTGTGGTTCATAGCCGACTCAGGACTATACAAACGTACACTCAATGGAGATTTCCAACTACTTCAATCAAAGAATAACTATTTCGTAGTCAATGACGTAGATGAAAATATAAATGGAAGCGGTTTATTAGCTATTTCAAGGCCAATGGAACATCGCGGGATCTGGGAGTGGGATAGTTCTCAATGCCTTTTGCATAATAAAACAGAAAACGGAAACAGTGTTGTTACTCTCAGTATTAATAATAATGGCGACGCAATTTGCGTTTATCAATCAGGCGATGTTCGCATTCGAGAGAACAGAACATGGGCAAACCTGAATTATATTCCCGAACAAATACAACACTCTGACAATTTACTTTTCTCGTCAACTGGCGATTTATGGAGCGTTACCAAAAAAGGGGTATATTTATTTCGCGCTTCTGCAACAACGTGGTCTTATCTTTCTGAAAATACCCCGGACCTACGCAACAACATCAATGAAATTTTACTTCTCAAAAATAATGATTTGTGGCTTGGTACAGGGAATGGTCTTATTATATACTCCTCCAGCGGGGATAAGAGATGGATCCCTCAAATCAATGGAACTCCCTTGCATGCTGTTACTGGTTTAGAGCAAGACATTGATGGCAATATTTGGATTTCAAGCGGCTCTACATTTCATGGAGCATTCCAATCGAATGGAAGACATTGGAATCATTTTGAGATAGGAAATGACCCATCGAATACTATGATTCATAAAATAAGGAAGGACCACAAAGGGAATCTATGGTTTTTAGGGCTTCAAAAAATTAGTTCTTCTCAAACTGAAAATGAACCTGGTGTCTTTCTTTATAAAAACTCGACTTTTACCCCCTGGGCTGTACAATATAATCTTCCACAACGAAGGGTATATTCTTTTGCGGAAGGTTTGGATGATGCAATTTGGTTTGCTACAGCTAAGGGTATCTTTCGATGGAAACTAGATAACGACATACCTTACTCACAACAACAAGCATGGACAAGATGGTTTCATCCTGAACTCCATTGGGGAAGGGTGTTCACAATTACAATTGACCAACAAAACACGGTTTGGTTCGGCGATCAGGATTTTGGCTCAGGTCTCGGAAAAATTTCTCCTCTCGGTACTGTTGAATATCTCACTACCAATGATGGGTTAATAGATAATCATGTTAACGACCTTTTCATTGACTCTTCAGGAACACTCTGGATTACTACCAATGGCGGGTTGTGTAGTTACAATAATGGTGTATGGAATATTTATGGAGAAAAGTCCGGTTTAACCTGCCCCATTCTTTGGCCCGTCAAAGCCTACGGCGATAAGATCTATGTCGGGACATCGGGAAAAGGACTTGCAATCCTCGATAGGAAAACAGCGCATTCTCCACCTCCCCGCATCATTATGAATCAACCTGTGATTGATGACGCCTCAGTTCTTCTGCGTTGGCAGACCTTTGCTTTCAGAGGAGAATTGCCCTCCGATGCCATTCATACGCGCCATCGGCTCAATAATGGTGCTTGGTCTTCCTGGACGACGAACCGTAGTCTTACTTTCTCTAACCTTGAACCAAATAGCTATACCTTCCAGGTTCAAGCGCGTGGCGTGTATGGTCAATACCTGGATATTGGCTCTCACGTTTCTTTTGTTGTTCTGCCTCCACTCTGGGCTCGCCCAATCTTTTTCATTCCGGTGGGGATTACCGCGTTGGCATTCCTTTTTCTCGTTGCCATATACATCAACAAAAAAATAGCTTCCGATGCAGCCATCAGGAAAAGTGAAGAAAAATTTCGTGCCGTGGCGGAAACAACACCCTCTGCCCTTTTTATTTATAACAGAGATTCCATTCTCTACGCCAATCCTGCCGCAGTTTTGCTCACTGGATTTTCAACCTCAGAACTGCTTGCGAAGAACTTTCCCGATTTGCTTCATCCAAAATTTCGCAACGGGACTAATACAGCAGAAAAACCCACTCTGCAGCGCGAAGTCAAGTTAGTAAGAAACGATGACTCCGAACGGTGGATCAACTTTACCACAAAAGAAATCTCCTTCGAGGGCATGCCTGCTACTCTCGTTGCTGTTTTTGACATTACCGAACTGAAACTGAGTGAAATGCAGCTACGAGCGCTCTCTTTTGAGCTTTCCCGAACAGAAGAACGCGAACGGCGCAGACTGGCTACCTATCTGCATGACACTATTAGTCAAAATCTTGCCTTTCTCAAGCTGAGGTTTCGGACATTAACAAAAACTTTTGCAATTCCCAATGAACATAAACAGCTTCATGAACTCAAAAACATTATCGAAAGTCTCATCGCAGATTCCCAAACACTGACCTTCGAGCTAAGTCCTCCTATTTTGAATGAATTAGGACTCAAGGCTGCGCTTGATTGGCTCTGCGAGAAAACGGAAGAGCAGCATGGTATTCGTTGCCGCAATGAGTTTGACTCACAAGGTCAATCGCTCCCCTATGAACTCCAGAGGATGGTGTTTAATGCACTCCGGGAACTCATGACAAATGCCGTCAAACATGCCGATGCCTCTGAGATTACTCTGACAACACAGGTTGACGATTCTACTCTCACTCTCACCGTGACAGATAACGGAAAAGGGATTACGACACCACCCCAATTGGCTCAGAGTTCAAGACGGGGCGGAGGATTCGGTCTGGTAAATATACGGCAGTGGGTAGCAACGCTTGGCGGTTCATTACAGCTTTGTAACGAAGAAAATAAAGGCGCCCGCGTAACCATTACGCTCCCTAAGGTACATATATTTCAAGCTCAATCATCTCTATGATACGACGTCGAAACTATATTGTGCGTGGTTATCTGGCAGCGAGTCTTCTTCTCCTCTGTTACCACATCTTTTGCGCAACTGTGTTCTCCCAAACCTTCAACTTTGAAGAAGAGTGGCGCTGGGCGCATTTTACAACGGAAAGCGGATTGCCGTCGAATAGAGTCAACCAAATTTTAGAAGGAGCAGATGGCACTATTTGGGCTGTCACCGCCAAAGGAATTGTTTGGTTTAATGGCTACACCTGGAAAAAAATTGAAGACAACAACGGACAATTTAATTTTGATAATGCTTCAATGACAACAGGCATTCATGATAGTATGCTTATCATAATTGATGGAAATATTTTTAGAGCTACCCGCAACAACGTTAGACAAATTGATTTCCATTATCAAATATTGTATTTAGCTATCTTTCAAAACCAAATATACTTTTCAGACAACAATTTATCTCTTTATCGTTATGATAAAAATAAAGCACAACGCATAATGGATCTTGCACGGTATTGGTGGACTACGCGTGCGAACAATCTCTGGTACGTTGCAGATTCAGGGCTTTGCTTATATAACCCTGAGAATTCCTCATTAAAACTTAGAGGCGAACAACATTATGTTGTTATCAGCTCACTCGCTGAAAACACAAACGGCGAGGGAATATTATTCGTCGTTCAACCTGCCGAGCAGAAGGGAATATGGGAATGGGATAGTTCTAAAATTCTTATCCCGAACAAGACTGAACGCGGTAATACCGTGGTTACTCTCGACATAAACTCAGAGGGAGATGCTCTCTGTGTCTATCAATCGGGCGAAGTGCGCGCTCGGGAAGCAAGTAGTTGGAAGACCCCTTCATTCATCCCGGAGCAGGTACGTTTATCAAAGAAAATTTTATTTTCTAAGTCAGGCGACCTCTGGACTGCTACCGAAAAAGGGGTATATTTGTTCAGGGCTGCTAATACTGTCTGGAAATACATTAGTCAGGGAACGCCGGATTTACGGAATAATATTAATGAAATCTTGCTGGCGAACAATGGAGATATCTGGCTCGCTACCGGCGATGGTGTTGTCATTCGTAAACCCGATGGCACGTCAGAATGGATTTCAAAAATCAACGGAAAACGTCTCTTCGCTGTTACTGCATTAGAGCAGGACTACATTGGCGATATCTGGATTGGAAGTGGCTCCACCTTCAACGGCGCTTACCGATGGGATGGATATTCATGGAAACATTTCAACCTTGGAGAGAACCCCGCCACAACAATGATTCATAAAATAAAAAAAGATGGTAACGGAAATTTATGGTTCCTTACACTCTCGAAATTTGGAGCATTTGTGAAAGAACAGCCCGGCATTTTTTTATACAATTATCAAACGTTGAGCCATTGGTCAAAAGAACACAACTTCAATAATCATCGGGTCTATTGCTTCTCGGATAATCCTGACGGGACTCTCTGGTTTGGAACGCGTGATGGAATTTTTCGTTACACATACCTCAATAAGGATGGGGACTCCATTAAGGAATACTGGACACAGTGGAGATCTCCCGCGTTGAAACACACACGCACATTTACCCTGGCACATGATAAATATGGAAATACCTGGTTTGGACATTTCGAGGATGGTTTCGGACTTGGTAAAATTGATAACAATGGCAACGTCAAATACTATACTACCGAGGATGGTCTTGTGGATAACCGTGTCAACAACATCCTCATTGATTCTGTAGGTGCGCTTTGGATTAGCACCTACGGCGGCTTAAGTAAATTTCAGAATGGTATTTGGACTACCTATAATGAAAAGACCGGATTAACTTGTACCACAATCTGGCCCCTTAAAATTTATTCCAATCGTGTTTTCGTTGGCACCGCGGGTCAGGGACTGGCATTTCTAAGTCGAGACCCAACACTCCCTCTGCCCCCTCTCATTGAAATAAGTCGTCCTGTTGTTGAAGGCAGTTCTGTGTTATTACGGTGGCAATCGTATGCGTTCAAAGGAGAACTTCCTATCGAAAATATCGAAAGCCGCTACCGTCTCAATTCCGGACCATGGTCTCCCTGGACAACCAGTAGAAGCCTTACGTTTCCTGACCTTGACCCCGATAGCTATAAATTTCAGGTGCAAGCGAGAGGAGCTTATGGTCAATATCTAG
>SCUC01000216.1 GCA_004322375.1 Bacteroidota bacterium | reverse complement strand
ATTTTCTTCTACGAACCAAAAACAATTATCGCTAAGACGTTGGTAAAATGGCAATATATCATCATAGTGAAACGCTCTCGCGGTTTGATACTTTCCCCGGAGAACTAATTGTTGCAATGAATCAATCAACAATAAATAGCCGGCATGTGTAGATTGAATATCCACCAGAATTGCCTGACTTAGTTCATTTGTAATCTCTTCTTGGGATATATCAAACGACCGGTAAAATTCTTCTTTGGCAAGAGCCAGCTCAATTTTGCCGTTGTTGAGGTCGCCGTTCAGGAAAGAACGAACTGCCTTATCGTGTCGCTCGACTGAGCGCGCCATGTTCTCAACGGCGATGACTGTAGGATAATTCTTGTTGAGAATCTCTGCAAGCGCGCTCGTTAATCTTCCGAAATTGTAAATCGTCCAGATAGTAACACCCACATTGATAAGCATCAGCGCGATATAGCCGAATCCTATCTTGAATCGTAAGCTATTGTAAAAAGGTACCTGCATGAGTCATTTAACCAAACCAATATATTGAGAATAAGATGATTTTTCAACAAATGCAGTATCATAGTGTCGTGAACAGGGAGAACATCTATAAATTGCCTAAATTACTAAACGCTAAACTAATTGTGTTTTTAAAACAACCCTCCGCTCCCGATTTCTTCTTTTTAACAATGTCATGACTTGCTTTCCATCGTCCCGGAAGTTATTTCTTTAATCCAATAGAGAAATGTCCGGAACGGTTAGTTATAAAATTTTTAGATTTCAACGTTTGCAAACTTTGATAGTCTTGTTTAAAACGAAAAAGCCCATCCGCTTTCGCGTTATGGGCAACCAACAAACAGAAAACCGGAAACTATCTTAGCAGCTCGCGCAGCCTTCGTTCAATCTGATCTAAATCAATCGGCTTACGGAGGATGCCGAAGATGCCTATTTTTCGCGCGCGGGCAAGCACCTCAGAATCTTGATACGCGGTTACAAACAAAAATGGTATATCCTTTGTGAGAAGATCCGATTTTACCTGCTCGAAAAACTCAAACCCATCTATGTTAGGCATCACGATGTCCGAAATAATAGCATCAGGCTTCATCGTCTTTAACCTATCAAGACCCTGTTGTCCGTCAAATGCTGTTTCAACCTCGTAGCCATCCATTCTCAATGTTTGAGCAAGAAGAGAAACAAATCCCTGCTCATCATCTACAATAAGGATTTTTTTAACTCGCGGGTCAAATGGCATATTCTGAAGTTAAATTGAACATGATGCACAATATATATATTCTTTAAGAGAGAGGCAACCTTTTTCTTATCATTTCAGCAAAATCATCTTCTTTGCCTCAGAATAGCTCCCTACAGTCAATTTGTACATATAAATTCCGCTCGGCAATCCTGTAGCATCGTAGCTTACCGACCTATACCCTGAATCCTGAAATTCATCAATAAGTGTCGCGACTTCCTCTCCCAGGAAATTGTACACTTTCAATGTAACATAACCGGAAACAGGAAACCGGAAACTGAAAACTGTGATAGGGTTGAACGGATTGGGATAATTCTGCTCAAGACAAAAACGATTCGGGAATTGAGATATGGAGTTCGATAATTCATCAAACGGCGGAGCAGGCGGTAGCTCAGAACTTGGCACTATTTTGATTGTTGCTAACGACGAATTATTAATGACTGATGACAACGTCAACTCTCCTGCCTGACTCAACTTCACCCAATACCCTTTCGATGGCTGCAACGTATCAACAATTTGATAGCCGTTCCGGTAACCATAAAATGGTGACGTTACTAATCCACCCGGCTCTGAGGTTATTGACGCGGTTGCTATCGGAAAAGCGATTGACCCGATTATATTCCATCCTTCTGAAACAGGAATGGTAAAGCTTGTCAGTTCTGAACCGAAAATATTTACCGTATCATCATCGCTGAACTTCAGCCAAAAGCCGTATCCTGCTTCGATGGTATCTGCATTCAAATATCCGCTCTGCATTGTAAACTTAAACGCGTTAGAAATTGCAGTAGCGAAAAGAGTTGTTGTTCTTGGGTCAGAAACTGTGAGTGGTAGTGAGACAAGATTCCAGCCATTATCGTACACATACTCATAGGTCTGCGCTGAAGTATCAATAATCGTTACATAGAAATCTGCTCCGAAATTAAATTCGTCGCCTGCGGGACTTCCATCATCATTAACACTGTTGCCGACAGAGTATATAGTATCATTGCCTGCAACGAGTGGGGCTTGATATATAAACTCCCAGCTTACTGAACCTGAAGAAAACAATTTCGGCTGAGTTTGCGTTAGCTCAAATTGCATAAGGCTATTTTCCATCAGCTGAGACGTCGTATCGTTCGGATAGACTGCCCCCGCGTTAACCGCTACATTAAAGCCCCCTTCGATTGCCGGTCCGCCGCTCATTGTTACGGTGTACACGTTCGAGCTACCCACAATCACAGTTTCCGGTCCGGTAACATAGACAAGAATTGAATCAGTTGGCAAGTTTGAGCCATGACAAATACAGCCGTACGTGTCAGGGCCCCGTTTCGTTGCCCCCACCCATCCTGTCGGATACAGCACCTCATACCCGGCTGCACAAAACATGAACACCGTAATAAGAGCAAGCATCAATTGATGTCTTGCTTTCTTTCCTACTCTCTTTT
>SCUC01000215.1 GCA_004322375.1 Bacteroidota bacterium | reverse complement strand
CCTTTACCGCCCGCACGATTATTGACATGTTAGAGGACCAACATTCCGAGTTTTGGCTATCTCAATTACGCCTACACAAAGCGCGTCATAAAAAGGATAGGCAATATCAATTCTGGCAGGTCCCAAAGGGATGCCGTTGGCAAAGGCAATCATCCTCAGCAGATATATAGCCGAGAGATGATGCAGCAAAAAATAGAGTACGTCCACAATAATCCTGTGAGGAAGGGGTATGTAGAAGAACCAACGCATTGGCGTTATTCAAGCGCAAGAAATTATGCAGGGCTACCTTCACTGTTGGAAGTGGAAACAAATTGGTGGTAAATAATAGTAGGCATTCCCACGCGGGAGCGTGGGAACGAGAGATAATCACTCCCTCCCAATCTTACAGCCAGTCGGAACGCCTACGCTTGCGCGTGTAGGGAAATTTGCTTACTTTGAGGGAGCCGAGATTGAAAATACATAGAATGGCAAAATCAAAAAAGAAGCAATCCCGACGTAAACAGAAAAAGCAATCACTACCGCAACAGCAGCCTGCATTAACGAAAGCTCAGCTCGATTCCCGTTCCGAGGATTCGGGGCTGATTCATGCCGCCATTAAGGGCAATCAGGAAGCGTACAAGCGATTGATGAAGAAATACTACACGTCGCTTTCCCACCTTATTTACAAGCTCGTTCACGACAGGGAAGAAGTTGAGGATTTAACGCAGGAAGCATTCATTAAGGCGTTTGCTTCGCTGAAAAACTTCAATGAAGAATACGCGTTTTCTACATGGCTTTTCAAAATCGCCACAAACAACGCCATAGATTACCTCAGGAAGAAGAAATTAGAAGCATTCTCTATCAATAAGCCTCTCGAATCGGAGGACAGCGACTACATGTTTGAATTGCCGGATTCCACGTATGAACCGGATAAAGACGTTATTGGAAAACAACGCGCCGCCTTCATCGAAGAGGCAATTTCCTCGCTGCCGGAGAAATACAGGAAGGTGATCCTTCTCAGGCATAAGGAAGAGCGCGACTATTCCGAAATCGCAAAAATTTTAAAACTCCCTATCGGCACGGTAAAAGCCCACATTTTCAGGGCTCGCGAGCTTCTGTATAAGAAGCTGCGCACACAAATGGCTCAGTATTGAATGAAGCCTTAGAACAACCTACTGAAACATTTTTTTCCCTGTTTTCGTAGGTATAGATAGCAATGATTCTCTCTAACCGCTCATATTACCTTCCTTTGATAGCGCTCGCCGGGGCGCTTATTGTTAGCTCTATCCCGGGGCTCGCTCAATCAGGAAAGCGTCACAAGAAAATTGAACCGACAAATGAACGTTCGCTTAAGGTTACAATTGAAGCGGGATTAGGCGACGTGACAATCGCTAAGAGCAAAGGTGGCAATATCCTTGAAGCAACAGTTGAATCCGATAGAACAATCAACCTCGACGATTGCATTGATTATGAAATCCGCGACCGCGTTGGATTTCTAAACTTTACTTCTGATTGTGATGACAACTCGAAGAAACATGTGAAAAAGAGCAAAACTCATTTTTCGGATTTTGAATCATCCGATTGGTGGCTGAATATCACCGATGACGTTCCGATTTCATTCGACTTTGAGCTCGGCATGGGGAAAGCTGATATCAACATGACCGGACTTTCGGTAAAAGACTTAAATCTTTCGACCGGCGCGAGTTCCGTAACGCTTCGTTTCGACGAGCCTAATAAGTCAACGATTGAAGATATGTCCATCGAAGCGGGACTGAGCAAGTTTCGCGCCGAAGGATTAGGCTACGCCAATTTCAATTATTTCAAGTTTGATGGCGGGTTAGGCACCTACGTGCTTGATTTCTCCGGCAACCTGACCCACGAGGCGGACGTGGACATTGAAATCGGATTAGGCAGCGTTACAATCATCATTCCGAAAAATGTCGGCGTTAAGGTCTTCTGTGAGAAGAACTGGATTTCCCATTTAAACATTGATGAGGACGATTTCACTGAACGCGAAGACGATACGTATTATACTTCTAATTATTCCTCTGCATCAGGGAAAATGAACATGCACGTCGAAGCGGGAATGGGTTCTGTGAAAATCAAGAGAGAGTAAAAAACTTGAGTTTGTGGATTAGTCCCGTTTACAGGTTATCGTAAACGGGATTTTTTGTTTTTTCTGGATAAATTAGTGATTTTCAGAACAACCTGATTCTACTATGTAATGAAATCCTTGCTCCCCAAAAAACAAAAACCGAAAAACGAAAAACAAGAACCCGAATCTTCCCGCAAGAATAGCGGCAAGCGTTCTGTCATTGCCGAAAAAAAACTTCCCTTACCCAAGGGTAAAAGCATTATTGTCCGCGGCGCGCGCGTTCACAACTTAAAGAACGTCTCCATCGAGCTGCCGCGACAACGGTTTATCGTCGTGACAGGCGTCAGCGGCTCGGGAAAATCGAGCCTCGCATTCGATACCATCTATGCTGAGGGTCAGAGGAGATTTGTGGAGAGCCTGTCATCGTATGCGCGGCAATTCTTAGAACGAATGGAAAAGCCAGATGTTGATTTCATTCAGGGCATAAGTCCGGCGATTGCCATCGAGCAGAAAACCACTACTCGCAACCCGCGTTCAACTGTCGGCACAAGCACTGAAATTTATGATTATCTTCGCCTGCTGTTCGGCAGAGTC
>SCUC01000214.1 GCA_004322375.1 Bacteroidota bacterium | reverse complement strand
TCGGTTTTAAGCGTGAAAAGAACCCTTTTACCCCCCATATAACCATCGGTCGGGTAAAAGGAGAACGGGGGATCCGGGACTTGATTTCCACAGTAGAAAAACTTACCTTACAGGCAAGAACCTTTCGTATCAACGAAGTTGTTATAATGAAAAGCGTTCTGAAGCCTTCTGGTTCAGAATACGAAAACATCAAAAAAATTCAATTACAAAATTAGGGAAAATCATCATGACAATACGGGGTAAAACAAACAAACTAAATAAAACCATACTGTTGGTTGACGATGAGCGTCCCTGGCTGGATATCATGTCTCATGTTCTTAAAGAAAAATCATTCAAGGTCATGACGGCGGAAAGCGGCACAGAAGCGCTCAAGAAACTTCAAGCTCGAAAACCAGACCTGATATTAAGCGATGTTCGGATGCCGGAAATGAACGGTTTCGATTTGTATCAACACGTCAGATCGGAACCAAAAAATAAAGGCATTCCCTACGTCTTTATGTCGTCCATTGACGATTACGATGCAATCCATGTTGCAAAAGAACTCGGCGCGGATGGCTATGTTGCAAAGCCATACGATATTGACGACGCAAAGTCAACTATCAATCAGCTACTGGTAAAATTCGTCAACCCGACAATGTAATTCTCAATTTTATTAAAACGGAGTAAGAACAACCTTAATGGAAGACATCAACAAAGAATCTCGTGCGCAAGCCCTCCGGCTTGCAGTTGAGCAAATAGAAAAACAACACGGCAAAGGCGCCGTCATGAAATTGGGAGAGGGCCCTATCGCGACGATAGAAGCGATCTCGACAAGCTCGATTTCATTGGATAATGCCATAGGCATCGGTGGGATACCGCGCGGGCGCGTAATAGAAATCTACGGTCCTGAATCATCCGGTAAAACTACCGTGTGCTTGCACATTATTGCCGAAGCCCAAAAGAGCGAAGGTATCGCCGCATTTATAGATGCGGAACATGCCCTCGATATTAACTATGCAAAAAAATTAGGCGTTGATGTCAATAATCTTCTGCTTTCCCAGCCGGAGTTTGGCGAGCAAGCGCTTGAGATAGTGGAAACATTGGTGCGAAGCGGAGCGCTCGATGTGATTGTTATAGATTCCGTTGCGGCATTGACACCGCGAGCTGAGATTGAAGGTGAAATGGGCGACCCCTCGATGGGGGTACAAGCCCGGCTCATGTCGCAGGCGCTGCGCAAGCTCACCGCCGCGATTAGCAAGTCGAAAACATCTGTCATCTTTACCAACCAGCTTCGCCAGAAAATAGGCATTATGTTCGGGAATCCCGAAACAACCACCGGTGGGAATGCTCTTAAATTTTACGCTAGCGTCCGTCTCGATGTTCGACGCATTGAAGCGATTAAGGATGGGACAACCGTTATCGGTAACCGTGTCAAAGTGAAAGTCGTGAAAAATAAGGTTGCCCCTCCTTTTAAGGAAGCTGAATTTGAAATCCTTTACAATGAAGGCATTTCGAAGCTAGGCGATTTGATTGACGTTGCCATACAACAAAATATTATTGCTAAGAGCGGTTCCTGGTTTGCCTATAATAACGAACGCATAGGACAGGGACGGGAGAATGTTAAAAAATTCTTGATAGAAAACCCGCCTCTTGGACAAGAAATTGATACGTTAGTACGAAAGAAGCTCGGATTACCTTCCGGTAACGGTGAAGAGAAAAAAGCATCGGAGCCGGTTCCTAAAAAACATTCGAAATCCTAGTATAAAAAAGCAACACAACGTGGTACTTTCGAAAATCGAACGTATTCGAGATAAACATTTGTATAACCTGTATTTCGACGGACAGCCCTTGCTCCGTATCCACGAAGAGGTGCTTGTCAAATTCGGGTTGAGAACAGGCGACTCCATCGGCGAAGAGACGTTCGACACCTTAAAATCATCTGAAGAATTTGTCCTTGCTAAACGGGAAGCGCTGGCAATATTAAACCGCCGCGCCCGAAGCGAAAAAGAATTACGCGACAGGCTGCGCAACAAAGAATATCATCCGCGTATCATCTCGCTTGTTGTTACCCACCTCAACGAGCAAGGACTCCTGGATGATAAGCAATTCGCCCGGATATTCACACGCCATATTCTCTCCCGGAAACCCGCGGGAAAAGCATTGCTGCAGCGCGAACTTCGTTTGAAGGGCATCAGCCAATCTCTTACGAAGGATATTCTTAACGAAACACTGCAAGAACAGAGCGAAGAAGAATTAGCGCTGGCAGCAGTGACAAAGCTGCTCAATCGAAGACCCATGACGAAGCAGGCTCATGACGGGAAAGGGGATAAACAACGACTAATCTCGTACTTATCACGACGAGGGTTTTCATGGCAAACTATCCATAGCGTCATGCGCAAGCTCGCTTCACCTACTCCTGATTTCCCCGAATAACATTATTCACCATTGTGACACGCGTTGTTTTCGACATCGAAACTCTCGGCTTCCCCTTAGATAGTTTTGATGCAGTCCAACAAGAATATCTTTTAAAATTTGCCAAAACAGATGAGGAACGCGAGGCAGAAATTCTCAAGCTCAATCTGTATGCTCCTACGGCACAGGTGCTGGCAATCGGCATGGCTAATCCTGATACCGGGGTAGGAAAAGTGTTCTATCAATCCAACGAGCCTGAGCAATTTTTCTCGGAAGACGGAAACACGGAATATCTCTCCGGCAATGAACGCGAAATTCTCGAACGGTTCTGGCAAACAATTACACACTACGACCAGTTTATCACGTTCAACGGGCGAAGCTTCGATTGCCCGTTCTTGATGCTTCGTTCTGCAATTCTGGGGATTCGTCCTACTCGCAATCTTGTTCCCTATCGTTACAATTCCGGCATCCACTGCGATTTGCTTGAGCAGCTCACCTTTTATAATGCTGTGAGAAAATTCAATCTCGATTTTTATTGCAAAGCTTTTGATATTAAAAGTCCAAAAAGCGAAGGGATAACGGGATTGGATATGGGTAGGTTATTTCATGAAGGGAGATATAGAGAAATCGCTCTTTACTGTGCAGGCGATGTTCAGGCAACCGTTCAGCTGTTTCAACGCTGGAATGAGTTTCTTAATGTGAAAGAGTAGCCTGCGCATCATTCCATATGATTGAGAGCAGCACCCACCATGTTGACGAGGCTGAGTTTCTCGTTATTGATGTTGAAACAACGGGACTTTCTCCCGATAAAAACGACCGCGTTTGTGAAATCGCGGCAATTAAAGTGTGCAGTGGAGCTATTATCGAATCATTCGGCACAATCGTCAATCCCCGAAGAATGATTTCACCCGGAGCTTTTAAGGTAAATCAAATCACTAATGAAATGCTTGCAACAGCTCCTTATTTCGAAGACATTGCCGATAAGCTGAATGGAATGCTCGAAGGGGCAATTATTGCCGGTTACAATGTCCCGTTTGATGTATCGTTTATTCAGCATGAGTTTCGACTTTGCGGCTTTCCGGGGCTGCAAAACTCCATTGTTGATGTTCTCCCTCTCGCGCGCCAGCTTCTTCCCGGTCTTGGAAAGTACCCTCAGGAAAATGTCGCCCGCGTCGTGGGAATCCCCTTCCCGGTCAAGCACCGGGCGCTGGAGGATACATTTGTAACTGCGCAACTACTGATGTTCTTCATCAAGCTTCTCAAAACGCACGATATGACTACACTTTCTGATTTGCAACGGAACGATTTGAAAAAAATTCTCCTGTTCAAGCGACGCGTGATTGCAGAGGAAGCGATTCAATCGAAATTGAAATTGTGGATTCAATATCTTTCTTCGTATGGCAATCAAATTTCAGAACGGATTGTCTCCCCAAAAGAAATCATTGAAGTGAAAGAGCAGCGTTCGTTTGCCCCCTATTTGCTCGCTTATTGTTATGCCGCTGCCGGAGAACGAAATTTCCGGTTTGATAAAATTCTTGACATCAAAGTGGTAGCGCCATAACTGCTCTATGGCTGGTATTATCGGTTTTTTCTCATCTGCCCTACCAACATATCCGCTGAGGGATGTTTTATCCCGGACGCTTTCTCCATCTCAACAGTTGCCTCATGTGACAACAGTTATGGCTGAAGGAGAACATCCTCGTGTTGCAATGGGAGGAGTTTTCCCAAACCATTTTCAAAGAAACGCTGTCGTTACCTCCCATGAAATTGGAACACTCCTTTTTTACGGGGAATTGTATAATGAGCTGGGACTTATTGACGAAGCTGAATTTGTCCTTCAACACTTAAATAGAAACGGGATAGCCGGCATATCGGGGTTGAACGGTCCTTTTGCATTCTTATTCTGGAACAAGAAAGAGCAAACCCTGATTACCGCGACCGATAGGCTTGGGAGATTCCCGTTGTTTTATTTTCAACTAAACGATAGTGTTTGCGTAACAAGCGACCTGCATTTAGTTTTTGCCTCCGGAATTTATACACCGGCGCTTAACGAAGAAAGCATTATTGATTTCCTCACCATAGGATTTCCACTGGGTGAACAATCTATGTTTGAAGGGATTAATCGAATCTCTGCCGGAGAGTATCTCGTATGTTCCGGGGACAGAATAGACAAGAAACGGTACTGGCAACCGGAATATACCAACTCACTTTCGAATACTGAGCCAATGGTTGAATCGTTCATATCATGCAATGAACGGGCTATGAAAAAGAGACCGGGTTCTATTGTTGCGTTAAGCGGCGGGTGGGATTCTCGTGCTACAGTCGCTGCTCTTTCGCATCATTCAAAAGCATTTCCCGTCATGACATTTGGAGAGGAGAACAGCACAGACGTTGTGCTTGCATCAACAATCTGTAAACGTTTGCAGCTACATCATAACATTATTTCAGCGGATAGCTCATTTTTCGATATGTTTGAACAATTGGCGAACGACGTTGTCACTCTCGGGAATGGTCATGCAACGGTTGACCTTGCCTTCCAGCTTTTTGCGTTTCGCAATCTTGCCGGAAAATACGCGATGCTTCTGGATAGCGCGGGATGCGAATTCCGCCGCGGGATTCGTTCTAAAATTGCCGCTCAGCGGGCGACATCAACATCCGATATTTCGGATTTCCTTCTCTCCATGTATGCGACAGGCGTGTGGAACAACAATATCATTGCAAAAGACTTCTTTCATCATCACGCCGAGGCGACCCGCGACCGGCTTACAGAGTGGCTCGAATCGCGCTCCCTCCCTTCCTACGAAGATCAGATAGACGCCTTCTCCTGGTATGAATTGTGGAGTCATCATTATGCGCACGGTTACCCTCTGCAAACAAATGTCATTGCCTGTCACATGCCCTACAGCGACAACGAATTTTACGATTTGTTTCTCCAGGCAGATAGGTCTATCCGATGGTCGCACAAATTTCACCGGGCAACGATACGGGCATTGCAACCTTCGCTTGAGCGCATTCCTATCTCCTACGGACACGTTAAAGTACCTTACGGAGAGAATTTGTTTCGGTATGCGCCCATGGCATATCATACGTTGAACTCCGCGCTGGCAAATATTCCCGCATTGAAATGGATAAAAGAGTTTGATAACTGGAAACCCTTTCGTCCTTATCATACATGGTATGGAAAGCAGCTTTTCAACTACACCCGCGAAATCCTGAATAGCGCGCCAATCATCTCGTCAGGCTATCTCAATATGGATGCTGTAAATACACTCCTTAATAACCAACAATCAACATCACAGGATTTTTCTCATAATATTTCTATATTGTTGACACTTACGCATGTACTTCAATATTGTAACAAATTAACTGTCAACAAATAGAATCCTTTGCAAAACCCTATGTTGTCATTCTGAACGGAACAAAGTGAAGTGAAGTGAAGAACCTACAAATCCTCGGTTATGGAGATGGTTCGTCTGCCGAGGCGGACTCAACATGACAATGGGGAGTTTTTTTAAATGCATCTAATACCAAATTACAAATAACATCTAACCACTATGTCTTGCTGTCAATCCTGTTCACTTCAGGGTACGAATGATTTTTTCTCTTCCCAGTCGAAGCGTTATTTAAAAACCTTCCACAAAAAAGGATTGGGTAAAGAGCAGAAGTACCTTCTTGAAGGCATCGCTACACTCGATATACAAGGCTGTACAGCCCTTGAAGTAGGCTGCGGCGTGGGAGGATTGCATCTAACGCTCATGCAGCATGGTGTAGATTATGCTACAGGGATTGATATTTCCGAGGGAATGATTGCCGGAGCGCGACAGCTTGCTCGCGAGCTTGGATTGGAGAAACGAGTGACATACCATGTGGGAGATATTGTTAATCTGAACGAACACATCAGGGAAGCGGATATTGTCCTGCTGGATAAAGTGGTTTGCTGTTATGAACAAGTGTTACGGTTAATCGAAGTTTCAAGTAAAAAATCTGTCCGTGTGTTCGCGTTTACCTATCCCAACCCGAATTTCCTCGTCAAAATCAGCTTCAAGGGATTGATTGCTCTTGGTGTTTTGCTCAAATGGAAGTTCCGACCATACTGGCACGATTGGAACGCTCTCCTCCACACCCTTGAAACTTATGGTTTTACACAAACGTATAACAACAGCACGATTATGTGGAATATCTGCGTAATGAAACGCGTGAAATAACATCGAGCCTTTTTTACTTTTGACTTTTTACTTGAATGACCCGCACCCTTACAATACGAAAAGCAAAACAAGAAGACTTACATGAAGTCTTTTCTCTTCTGCAACAGTCCAATCTCCCGACCGATGGCGTTGCCGAGCATATCAGTCACTTTCTTATCGCAGAGTCGAAAGGGACGATAGCAGGCACAATCGGTCTTGAGCCATATCCCCCGGCGGCGCTTGTCAGGTCGGCAGCTGTGCTGCCGGAGTTTCGCAATCTCGGAATCGGGACGATGCTCTTCAATACCCTTGTGACTGTCGCTACGGAAAACCGCTTGAACGAGCTTTATCTTTTCACGAACACGGCTGAGTCATATTTTCAAAGGAAAGGATTCGCGCCTGTTCAACGCGAGGCTGTTCAGGGTGAAATAACTTCTTCCGTCGAATTTAAGATTCATACTTGCGCTTCCGCCACGCTGATGAAATTACCTCTGTAGTTGGTTGACTGGTTAATTGGTGAGTAGTTAGTGGTGAGTTGGGAGTAGTTGATAATTGGCTATTGCCAATTCGCCATTCGCAATTTTAAAGTAATCTCTCCGTAGGGCATTTTTTATTTTGCATTGAACGAACGGAATTTTTCTCTCAAATCAACGATATACAATGCAATCCCGTCGCGCACTTCTTTTGCATCCTTGAAAAGAGAAACATAGGATTCCTCATCAATCATCTTCCTGTTGCGTAGCGTTTGCAGGGCTTCGATGGATTTGTTGGCGGCATTCAATCCCCGCTTACAGTAGGCGATGTTCCCGCCAAGCATTCGCGCATCATCGTGAAAGCTTGCCCCTCCTGCCATTTTCGCAGCGGCAATCATCGCATTGGAGACAAAATCCACAACATCGGAATCTTCTCGCATCTGTTCTTGCATCTGCATGACAAACTTGTGAGAGCGCAAGCCGAATTCGTGCGCCCGTTGAAATGCCGGAAGCGAATGATACGGACGCGAAACTCTTGCTCCATCCTGCAGTTCAGCCCCCGCAACGGATTTCCATTCCTCCCCTGCGTTATCATCATCGTCGTCATCCTCTTCACTATCATCAAGGTAGAATGGCTCATCAATATCGGAATCCTCTCCCTCCATCTCTTCAAACGCTTTATCCCATCCCATTTCACGGGCAACAATGTCGTCGCAGTTCGGGTCATCCTTGTAGCGTTCCATAAGCTCCATGATGCGGTCAACCTTGCGGTCCTGCTCCTGCATGAATTGCTCCCATTTGAATTCATCCCAAACTTCGTCGCTGTTTTCTTCAGGGGGTATATTGCTCATCTTGCCCTCGGGAATAGCGTTATTTCCGTAATTGGCGTGC
>SCUC01000213.1 GCA_004322375.1 Bacteroidota bacterium | reverse complement strand
CGCTTCAATGTTCGACACTATTGATGTTGGCGACAATGCTAATCCTTTATTTGTTGATATTGATAATGACGGGGATGATGATTTGTTCATCGGTAATGCTGAAGGAAGTTTATTTTTTTATGAGAATGTCAGCGGTCAATTTGCTTTTCGGACAACTACCTATGGCAATATACAGCCGATGAAAGAATCCGCGCCCTCCTTCGCCGATATTGATTTGGATGGCGACCTCGATTTGTTTGTGGGGACATTTAAAGGAGGAGTACATTTTTACCGTAACGAAAAACCGGTTTCTGTCAATCTTCCGAATCCCCAATCCCAAATCCCAAACCATTGTGTATTATATCAGAATTATCCCAATCCGTTCAACCCAATTACACATTTTAGATTTTCGATTTCAAATTTTGGATTGGTATCGTTAACAATATACAATGTGCTGGGTGTAGAAGTTGCTGCACTTCTTCATGAGAACAAAACTCCCGGAGAATATACAATACAATGGGATGCAACAGGGTTGCCGAGTGGAATATACGTTGCCAAACTTACAGCAGGTTTATATCAAGACAGAAAACGAATTGTGCTTATTAAATGAACTACCTTACTGCAGAGTGAAAAATACTATTTGGTTTCGTTGTTTCTGCGAGGACGCAGAAACGAGCGATCGGGCTTTTGGAACAACCATTAGTTGGAACTTAAAGTTTTAACATTGGGATTTATTTGAGTATTGGCACTTGAGCATTGGATTTTTTTTGCAATCTATATTTGTACCATCAATTAATAATTCATCGGAAAACAATGATACCATTTCAACTCTCCGAAGCAATAACGACATTAGAGCGAACTTCTGACGTTCTCAACCATCTCCTGAAAAACATGCCAGCCGCCTGGCTTACATCTAACGAAGGAGAAAATACATTCTCTCCCTATGATGTTGTCGGGCATCTTATTCATGGGGAGGAGGCGGATTGGATTCCAAGGGCGACGCTCATTCTCACTAAAGGCGAGTCGCAGCCCTTTGAGCCGTTCGATAGGTTCGCGATGTACACGAAATTTAAAAGCAAATCAATTGATGAGCTGCTCGCAATGTTTGCCTCTGCTCGCGAGCAAAGTCTTGCAACGCTCAAATCCTGGAACCTCACTGAAGAACAACTTAATTTAAAAGGCACACATCCCGCTCTCGGCACAGTTACCTTGAAACAATTATTGGCAACATGGGTCGTTCACGACTTGAATCATATCTCTCAAATTACACGTGTGATCTCAAAACAATATACAGGTGAAGTTGGAGCTTGGAAGGAATATCTTTCGATATTGAAGTAAGCGAGACTTACTTGTTTCTAAAAGTAAGAAAACAGTTTTTTGCTTTGAATTAGATCAAATAAGCGGTTTATACTATTCGTATCTCCTCAAAATGAGGTATTATAGTCTGTGGTATTATATCCATCCTAATTATATATTTGCTATGGTTTGAAAAAGAATAGTAAATATCTTATCCAGCTCGGGAAACAAATTCGCACAATACGAAAAGAAAAAGGATTTTCGCAGGAAGGATTAGCTTTGAGCGCGAATGTAGACAGATCATATATTGGAGGAATCGAACGGGGCGAAAGAAACGTAAGTTTCTTAACACTAGTAAAAATAGCACGTTGCTTGAATTGCGAGGTCTCAACATTTACGAAAGGGATACCGGATGACAAATGACGAACTTCTCTTACTCGGAAATGATGTTGTAAAATATTGTAAGAAATTTAATATACCACTTGAATATCTTTTCCAAATTCTTGGAGACCAAAAAGTAACTCCCATGCTTCGCGGTAAAGCAATGGAGTTCAACGCTTATCTGCGTTTAGAGCAAACATTACCTAAAACAACATGGAGCGTGCAAAAACTAAATCTTAACGCACAGCAGGGAATATATGATGAAGATATAAGCGTAACACATCGAAGAACAGGAATTATTCTTAAAGTCGAAAGCAAAAGTGCGGTTCGGGGGAGTATAAGTGACGGTAAAAGAACTAAATTATTAAAAGTCCCCCATTTTAATGTAAAGTGTCATCGTTCACGAAGCAATATCAAATTGGCAGGCACTTCCAACGATCGGTATTCCGTTGACAGTTTTGATATTTTGATAACGAATACTTCCAATGCTATTTTTCAAGGTAACACAGTAGGAGAACACCTTGAAGTCATATATGACACTTCATTGAAAGAATTACTCTACGCCTATTATAAGGTATCAAACGATGAGGAACTGATTACTGCTAGTGAAAACGATTGGCGATTTTGCATTCCCCAAGATATAGCCGTTGATAGGTTTATCCCTCGCACTCCTTATGTCAAACTCGATAACGATGATAACTGGAAATCGTTGCTCCATCTTGAGGAGAAATTGTTACAAGTTGTCAACCAGAAACGACAACAGAGGCATTCTCCAAGGCGAGGTTAAACTGAATATTAGAAATGTTATCGGTCTTATAATTCAGGATAAATAATTCCTTCCCTTTATAGCGTTCTCCTTTTTTATCTGTACCATTTTTTTGGTCATCCGTTCTCTGAATACAATAGTTCCACTCCTTGTCGTGTATTTCAGTCATCCAGGCATACATCTCTCTAATTTCTGGTGTATTGTCATAGGTGACAAACAGAGATAAACGATCAGTATTTCTCTTCAAACATTTTTCTAAACGATAATGGTCACCTTTTGTAAAATAATGCTGATAAAATTTGTCCTGGTCTGCGCTAAAATAAGGCGGGTCAATAAATAACAACGCTCCATCAGGGGAATTATCTATTACCTGTTCGAAATCCATGTTTATCAAACATACGCCTTGTAACTTTTTGCTTGTTCTTAAAATATTCTGAGGCCAATTTTTAGGTTGCATAGAAAATTGGTCCCCATACCCCCAATACATATTTTGAGAATTCATAATACCGCTATATGAGGTTCTGTTAAGATAAAACCATCTCAACGCTCGTTCTAATGAGTTCTGTGGTACAAATTCATTTTTGAAATACCTATGAAGTTCCTTTGTCGCAGGCAAAGGATATCCTATTGCTTTCCCGCGTAGGAATTGTACAGGGATTCTGCTCTCGAACTCAGGTTTCACCTTTAGCAACCGGATTAATTGGTCGGGAAAATCCCTAATCGTTTCATAAACATTGATGAGTTCTGAGTCTATGTCATTGAGTTGATTAAAAGCAACCTTTTCTTTTGCAAAGAAAATACTTGCTCCGCCGGCAAATGGCTCAATATATGCACAGTGATAAGGAATATGTTCAAGGATAAGCTTCCTTGCGTAAAACTTACCGCCTGCATATCGAAATGGGCTATTTATTGAACTATTCATCTTCTGATAAGTTAAATATAAAATAATAACAGAACCTAACAAATGATATTTTATGAAAGTTTATTCAAATATAAAATCTTGTTGCAAGGATATTTTAGTTTCAAAATCTAAACTCCAACATTACTTTGGCAGTCCTTTCTTCGCTACATCCGTCATTACTGATACGAAGCGATCAAGCTCGTGTAGCGTTGTGTAAACATTCGGGGTGATGCGAAGTCCTTTAAACTCATCATGAATGATTGCCACCGTGAAAATTTTGTGCTTATCCATGAGATACGCTTGAAGTGCGGCTGTGTCAACGTCGGTAATCTCAACGTTCGCGATTCCGCACGACTGGTTGGCTTTCCACGATGTGTTGAAACGGATATTCGGCAAATCCTTCAATTGATTCATCCAGTACCGGGAGAGATACCGCAAGCGCTCTTCCTTCCGTTTCGGTCCTATTCCCTTATGGAACAGAATAGCGTCCCCGATTGCAAGCCGCATGGCAGCCGAGTGCGTGCCGATTTCCTCGAATTTCCTGATGTCAGTTTTTTGTGTTTTATCCGCAGCCATCAGGGGCCATATTTTTTCTATTTTGTCTTTCTTGACGAATAACAATCCCGTGCCTTTGGGCGCGTAGAGCCACTTGTGGAGGCTCGTTCCGTAATAATCGCAGCCAATATCTGCCTGCTTGAAATCAAAATGCGCGAA
>SCUC01000212.1 GCA_004322375.1 Bacteroidota bacterium | reverse complement strand
TAAAGCGACGAAAGCGCGGCAAGTGCAAAGCCGCGTAAAAATGCTTGAGAAAATCGAAATTATCGAGGTTGAAGATGAGGATGAAGAAATTCATTTTAATTTTCCACAGCCAAGCCCGAGCGGCGCGATTGTGATGGAACTGAAGAATATCAATAAGAGCTATGGAACAAAACATGTTTTTACCGGATTGAACTACACGATAGAGCGAGGAGACAAAATAGCAATCGTAGGAGTGAATGGCGCGGGCAAATCCACGTTTTCGCGTATTGTTGCCGGCGTAGAGCCGTTTGATCGGGGTGAACGCAAAACGGGATATAACGTTATTCTTTCCTATTTCGCGCAGCATCAGGCGGAAGAGCTTGATCTATCGAAAGAAGCGTTGCAAATCGTTGATGAGGTTGCGCAGGGAGAAATCAGAACGAAGCTGAGGACAATTCTTGGCTCGTTTCTTTTTCACGGGGATGATGTGTTCAAGAAAGTGTCTGTCCTATCGGGTGGAGAAAAAAGCAGGCTTGCGCTTGCAAAGATGCTTCTCCAGCCGGCAAACTTTCTTATCATGGATGAGCCGACGAACCATCTCGATATGCGCTCGAAGAAAGTATTGCAGGAAGCGTTACTAAAGTATGAAGGTACGTATATCATTGTATCGCATGACCGCGCATTTCTTGACCCGATTGTGAATAAAGTATTAGAGTTCTCTCATAGTGGAGTAAGGACGTTTCTCGGGAATGTGTCGGAGTATCTTGAGAGAAAACGGAGTGAGCAGGATGCGCAGAGGGGCAGAGGAGTGGAGGAGCGGGGGAGCGGAGGGGCGGAGGGGCTGAGGAGCGGGGGAGCAGGGGAGCAGAGGGGTGGTGAAGCTAAAGTACTAACAAGTAACAACTTACCACTCACCGAAAAGGAGAGGAGGAGGTTGGAGGCAGAAGCGAGGCAAGCGCTTTCGAAGAAGCTGAAACCGTTTAAGGAAAAGCTTGAAAAAACAGAAAAAGAAATTGAAACGTTGGAGGTAAGGAAAAAAGAAATTGAAGCATTGATGGGTGATGCTGATTTTTATAAAAATGGGGAGGAAGCAAAGCGGGTATCCCATGAATATGGGGAGTTAAAAATGAAATTGGAGTATTCGTACGCGATGTGGGAGAGGGTGACGGAGGAGATTGAGGAGATAAAGAATGACAGGATTTGAATTGATTATTAACAAAGAAATGGCTACTTTTAAATATTATTCTAGACGGTAAATTCATTCTAAATGGATAAACATGAGAAACTCTTATGGACAATTCTTAGCGGATATTCAGACGCGAATATTGCCTTTGAAGAACTTTGTCAATTATTGCTTCATTTAGGATTTGAAGAGCGCGTTCGGGGAAGTCATCATATTTTCAGCCGTGAAGGGGTCGAAGAATAAAAATAATCTTTAACGTGATGGGAATAAAGCAAAAAAGTATCAAGTTCGCCAAGTGCGTCAGGTAATATTAAGGTATAATTTAGGAAAGGGAATCAATGAATAAATATGAAATCATTTTGTATTGGAGCAATGATGATCAGGTCTATGTCGTAGCAGTGCCTGAATTACCGGGTTGTGCTGCCCACGGTGAAACTCAAGAACTTGCAATCAAGAACGTAAAAGAAGCCATTCAATTATGGATAAACGCTGCAAAAGAGTTTGGCGACTTCATTCCTGAACCAAAAGGTCGCAGGCTTGTGTTAGAGTAGGTTATGAAAGTGCTTGCAACCCTCACCTTTAAACCTCTCACCCAATCCACGTGGAGTGATTTTGTCGCGCTGTTTGGCGAGCGGGGCGCGTGCGGCGGATGTTGGTGCATGTCGTGGCGGCAGAGCGCGGCGGACTATAAAAAGTTCAAGGGGGAAAAGAATAAAAAGGCGATGAAAAAGTTAGTGGAGAAGGAGGATCAGCTTGGCATCATAGCATACGACGGAAAAATACCTATCGGGTGGTGCGCAGTCGCGCCGAGAGCGCAATATATCAAATTAGAATCTTCCCGCGTATTAAAACCGATTGATGATAAAGAAGTTTGGTCAATCCCCTGTTTCTTTCTTGCGAAAGAATATCGTCGGAAAGGGTTATCGTCCGAAATATTAAAAGGCGTTATCGCACACTGCAAGAAGAAGAAAGTGAAAATACTCGAAGCATACCCTATCATTCCCTATACTGATAATATGCCGGCAGCGTTTGCATGGACGGGGATGCTTTCGTCATTTCTTAAAGCTGGATTTGTAGAGGAAAAGCGTTGGTCGGAGGCGAGACCGATTGTGAGATATTATTTAAAATAATTGTCATACCCGACGGCAAGGATGCCCTACGAGCCGTAGGCAGTCGGGAGTAAGAGGTAGAAGCAAAAGTCACTAAAGGAGCAGTTATGATATATTTGTTACTATTAGTCAGCGTTTTTGTTCTTTTAGGATGTAACGATGAAGCAGATGTACAAATAATTCCTAGCGTCGTAGATGTGAGCTACGAAGAATTGTTTTCAGGATGTACACTCCGGATATTGCATTGGAACGTGGATTTAGTTGTTGACAATCAACATCAGTATGACAGTTTATATCCTCACTATGTTTTTGGATGCCAGAAAACTTCAATTGATTTTAATGAATCCGTTGCAATAGGTTTTTTTGCTGCTGTAGGAGGGTGTAGAGAGCCCACGTTTGAAGTCAAGGTTCAACAACATACCACAAAAAAAAAGATTATTGTAACTTACACAGTAATCGAACAAGGTAGCTGTTCCATGATAGTGTACTCAAGCTACTGGATAAAAATGCCAAAGGTAAAGCCGGGGTACTCAATGGTTATTGAACGA
>SCUC01000211.1 GCA_004322375.1 Bacteroidota bacterium | reverse complement strand
TTCTGAATGGAGCGAAGCGGAATGAAGAATCTCCCAAGCCTCAAATTCGTACTACTTTTAAGGTTGGGAGATGCTTCACTGCGTTCAGCATGACAATCCTTAGGGGTTCTCGGACAGTCTCCCACTCCATGACCGTGGACGTCTCTTTCACGGCGTGGACCGTGACAGCCCAGTAACCTGATGAAACTCTGAATTTTTAGATAACCTCTGACTCAAAAAAAGAGCCTCCGCTGGTTTGCGGAGGCTCTTTCCAATCTTTACTGTGCAGGTATGTTACTCAAGTTGACCGTTTTTTGTAGTTACCATAAATGATAACGCTACAATTAAACAAAGTCCGATTAATCGGACTTGGAATTTTATAGCGTGACCGTTTACGGTCATGCGGTAAAGCATATCATTTCGCCCATTTTTTAAAAACAGTCAACTTGAATATATTATTTGACCAATAACATTTTCTTAATTTCAGTGTAGGACAAGATGCCATCTCCCGAAGGAGTCCCTTGGACTTGTCCAACAGCGCTGATGCGGTAAAAATACACGCCGCTGGGCAACCCGCTCGCATCAAACTCCTGCGACTTAAATCCTGCATCCTGCATCTCATCCACAAGCGTCGCTGCTTCTCTCCCCAGTACGTCATACACCTTCAACGTCACATAACTATTTACAGATAATTGATAACGAATAACTGTTGCCGGATTGAACGGGTTGGGATAGTTCTGGTAAAGTGCAAACTCAGAAGGTTCTTCAGAAAAATCTGTTGTAAATGTATTCATCGCTTCAATGACGGGGTTGTCCGTTTTATCGAGAAATGGAATAGTGTTTAACGGAACCATGCCCGCGAATTTCAGTTCTTTATTAAATACCGAGTCGCCGTTTGCGAAAGCGATAGGAGCGTAGAATGCTTCATTCACGTCATTCAACAATGTCCTCAATTCTTCAAGCTCCGGAGCGCCAACCGATGCAAAACCTCCTCCGGGAAGCTGCACTTCTTTATATTTTGTGAGAATAGAATCAACGCGGTTGGCGATTCGCGGCAGCGACATGCCATCCCACGGGCTTCCGGGAGAGACATAAATTAACGAATCTAATCCTCTGGGCGTTATGCCCAGCATGCTTGAATAGAGATTGAGCTTGAAAACGGTAAATGCCTGCGCTAAGGGATTAGTATAGACTTCCGATGTGGGGCTTAGCTGCCTGACAAATTTCTTTTTCTTGCTCGACCCTTCTTTTCTCACCGTATCGAAAGGAGCGTTATATGCTGCATTCGTGTGAATGGTCTTAAAGAATTTTCCGACATTCAACCCGCGTATGAACCTCATCCAGCCGTACTGAGACGCCGTCCGGCTTGTTTGCGGCAAGCCAAGCACGATCCCTTTTCGTTTATCGTAACGATACACAACGGTATCTCGCCAGTTGCCGACATTCGGCAGAACAGCAGGCTTCCCGGCAAGGACTTTTATTTTCATCGGCTTGGCGTAGAGCGCGGTGTCAACGCGGAACGTTCTGAACTTAACCGTATCCGCCCCGCGCCCTATGACGGTAACGGTATCGGGAGAGGATGCGGCATCGTGCGTGAAGATAACGGCTGACGTAATCTGACCTATGGACGCCGGGGTAAGCGTAACGGTAAACCACCGGCTTTCGGATGGTATAAGCGTCGCGCTTGTTGGAGCGACAGTTACCTGCGCATTACTTGAGACGACCGAAAGGATATTGAGAGTAGCCTCGCCGAAATTCGAAACGGAAAAGCTGTCTGTTTTAGGCACGCCGAAATTCGACTTGCCGATGTTCATTACCCATGAAGCGACATTAAAGCCGGGCAATACGCCGATTCCATTCGCGGCGACAGACGACGGAGAACCGGAAGCATTATGATAAAATGATAACGTGCTCGATTTTGCTCCAGCCGACCCGGGCGTAAATGTTACGAGAAATGTTTGTGTCGCCGAAGGAGGAAGCGAGGCAGTGGTTGGCGATACGACAAATTCTCCATCGCTGGAACTAACCGATGTGATTGTCAGCCCGGCAGAACCTGTATTGGTTACGATGATGCTGTCGTTTCCGCTCTCACCGACTTTAACGTTGCCAAAGGAGAGAGTGGATGAATCAACAGAGAACTGCGGGGCAATGCCGGTACCTGTAACTGCAAAAGAATCGGGCGACGATTGAGCATTGCTGAAAAATTTAATGAACGCCGATTTCTCGCCCGGCGAAGTCGGGTAACATGTGATGTAATATTTCTTCGATGCAAACGGAGCCAGGGTTCCGTTTTTCGGCGAGACAAGAAACGATATGTTTGTAGAAACCACATTCGTGATGTCCATTGTTGTAAAGCCAAGGTTCGTAACGGTAACGCTATCTTTCTTTGTAGAATTCACCCCGACGCCGCCAAACGAAAGCGAAGAGGGGTCAACAGAAAAGATAGGTCCGACGGAGCCGAGATTGATAATAATATCGTCAAGAAATAATGTCTGCCCGTTGTTATCCTGATGGTCGAATGCCAGATAGAAGGGTCCCGAAAAACCGTTGAGCGAAACAACGAACTCTTTATACGTTGTCGAATAGACATTCGTATCGCCGGATGTTGTATCGCCGGAATAAAACGATGCAACCGTTGTCGTAAAGCTCGAAGGCAGGCTATCGGTAAACGAGAGCTTGATCTTCAATGTATCAGGCTGACGGTCCTGAGGGTTATCTCTCCTCAGCCAGAACCGCGCCTCTTTATTCCCTATCCCGAACGCGAGTTGTTTTGTAATTAACATTTTGCTGCCGGCAGTTCCAGCCGTTTGATACCTGTTGTACGCTGCATTCGTTCCGCTTCGCGGCGTTATCGCTGTGCGTCGCCACCCTGAATCCCCGGCAACAATCCTTGTTGTCCATCCGGAGGGAGGGAAGGACGTTCCCTCAAAGCTTTCGTATATTCCCGGAACATAATTGACGAAGTTTTTCCCGCCATATGTAGAGCCGTCGGTAATCGTCAGCGTGTATGAGCCTTCTAAGGGAGATTTAAGCGTCCAGCCATTTTGCTGCTCAAGTGTAACGGTGAACACTCCATCGTTTAATCCGGAGAAGACATAATTCCCGCTGGCATCGGTAGAGTAGGAAAGCGATGTGTCCCCGGAAATCTGAACATTCCAATTCGGCAAGCCTTGCTCGCCAATATCCGGAGTTCCATTATTGTTGGCATCGAAAAAGACTGTGCCGAAAATGCTTCCAGACCCGGCGCCGAGAGCGGTTTCCCAGATGCCGCGCCCGTATGTCGCAGCGCGCAGCTTGTTTGTCGCCGTGTGGAATTCTAACTCATTCACCACAACATTCGGCAAGCCGAGTGAAAATTGCTGCCATGAGCTTCCCGCATCGGATGAGTAATAGACTCCAACGTCCGTTCCAACATATACTTTGTTCGGTAACGTCGGATGAATGGCAACGCAATTAACGGGTATGCTTGGCAGCCCGGATGATACGTTCGTCCATGAACTGCCGCCGTTGGTTGTCTTATACACTTTCTGGCTTCCATAACCGGAGAGCGTAACAAAGGCGGTAAGCGGGTCATTAGGATTAACGGCGATATACGTTTTAGAAGCGGACGGAAGCCCGCTGGTGATGTTCGTCCACGTGCCGCCGCCGTTGGTTGTTGTAAATACCGACGAATAATCAGCAGCGTATAATCTGTTCGTATCCGATTTTGCAATCGCTAGAGAAACAAGGGTGCCGCCTGTTAACGAACCACTGATGGTTGACCAGCTACTGCCCCGATTCGTTGTTTTATATACTTTCGTTGTGCCGACATAGAGCGAATACGGATTCACGGGATTGATAATATATGGCGTAACCCACCCGCCGCTTTCAGCCAAGCTGCCGGAAATATACGAGAATGAATTTCCTCCGTTTGTCGTCCGGTAAATATCGCCATAATAAATCTCTGCATACCCGACGTTCTCGTTCGTATAATCTATAAGCGTCTCCATACCATCCCCTCCGAGAATTTGAGCCCACGCGCCGTTCAGGACGCGGTCGGTTCCGTTATCCTGTGCGCCCGCGTAAATACGGTTGACGTTTGTTTGCGATGTGCCAAGCCGGTAGAATTGAGAAATCGCAAGCCCGCCGCTCAAATCAGTCCATGACGAGCCGCCGGTGGTTGATTTGAACAATCCGCCATCGTTGCCGACATACAACGTGCTGCTGTTACCCGGATGAAACGTCATTCCGTGCTGGTCGGCATGGATATACGGGTAGCCTGCGCCGGAGTACCAATGCGTTATCTTAGTCCATGATGCGCCGTTTGTGGTTGATTTATACATGTTGACTCCGCCAGCATAGACAACGCTTGCATTCGAAGGGTCAACGTCGAGAACTAAATCATACCAACCCTGTCCATCATTTCCAGTGCCATCCCATGAAAGAATATTCGGGGTGCTTGATTGCAGCGACCAGCTTGAGCCTGCATTTGTTGTGCGATACAATCCATAAAATCCTTCATTCCCATTGACGAAAAGCGCATACACGGTATTGGGAGAAGATTTGGCAATTGCAATTCCAACCCTGCCGAAGCCAACAGAGGGAAGTCCGGCTCCGCTTATCAATGCAAACGATGTTCCCGTGTTTGTGGATTTATATACTCCATAAGAGTTTCGTGTCGCGTACCAAACGGTAGGGTCAGATTGATTGACTTCGAGGTCGCGGAAACTTCCCGTCGCGACAGATATCCAGTTGGTTCCCGCGTTCGTTGTGCGGTAAATTCCGCCACCTGTTGTTGCAAGAAGGATATTCGCATTCGTCGGATGGATAACAAGAGCGCGAATAGTTGTCACTGAGGAGGTCGAATAGTTCAATCCGGTTGGGTTCCATGTCGTGCCGCCGTCTAATGATTTTAAAACTCCAATGCTATACGTATCGCCGGCATCCGCGTCGCCGGTTGCGATATACATAATGTCGGGATTGGTCGGGTCGAAAACGATTGCAGTAATTCCGAGCGTGCCGAAAGCATCCGTGTTTGTCGTCCATGAGGAGCCGCCATCGGTTGATTTCCACAAGCCTCCGGATGCGGAGCCGACAAAAATAATATTGGTAGTTGTCGGATGGACGGCGACACAGTTTAATCTTCCCGCCCCGCCTTCGTTTGATGGAACGACAGCAGGTCCGATGAGCGACCACCCCGCGGCTGAAACGTTTTGCGATTGATTCCTGAGGTTATACTCTTTCATTCTTGCAGCAAGGATGTCCGGCGCCGGAAGCTCGCCCGCGGGTCCCACACGCGGCTGCCAAAACCACTCCCACCGCTTAAATTGCTTCCACCCCTTGCCTTTTTGCTTTGTGTCTTTCCCCTCCCAAAATTGATTAAACGAACGCTGAATTTCATAAAAATTTCGTTCGTCTTCTTTCAGGTTGGCTTTCCATTGCTGGGCGGGTAAAAGTGAAAGAGTGAAAAGGGAAATAAGGGCATAACTGACTGCTTTAAGCATTATAATTCTTTGTCAAATAATAAAAAGGTATGATACAAAATAAGAAAAAATCAGGAGAACTTTGTCAGGTGGGGTAGGCGCTTGTGAGGCAAGTCATAGAGCCTCAAATCATCCCGCTTTGCTTTCGCAGAAACCATTCAACAGCGAGAAGCAGGATGATGATGCCCGCAAGGTAATGCCAGTTCCAGAGCTCGATTTCGGAGGATTGAACGACTTCCTTTGTCGTGAATTGAGCAGAAGATTTAATATCATCGGCAAGCTGCTGCGCCGAGCTGATGTGATAATATTTTCCGTTCGTTCTATACGCAAGCTGTTCGAGCAGAGGCTTGTTCATTTTTGTCTCTAAAAATTCTACGTTCATCAGCCCGACGGTGAACTTGCCGTTGTCCGCGCCAAGGGTTCTTCCGTCCGTTTCCGCTTTTGCGGTGAACGTATAATCCCCTTCGCCAATACTCTCGCCTGCGCCCTCAAACATTCCGTTTCCCATCGCGTTTAAAGCAATTTCTTTGGTCGCTGTTCCGTTCTGCATCACCAGCGTTACCTCCGCGTCGTCAATCGGACGAAATTGTTCGTCATAAAGCTGCGCTGTGAACTCAAGAGGTTCGGCTGTCGTGAACGATTCTTTTGTCGGGGTCACGCGCAGGTTCTTCCCCTCGTCTTTTGTCGTGAGCCAGCGTACCGCATTGACGAGGAGTTCCTGAAACAACGCGCTTTGTTCATTATTTTCATCGGCAAGCAGCTGCCATCGCCAGATACCGTATCCCGTTATGGCAAATGATTTGATCCGGTTGATGCTGCGAATGGCGAGAAGTGGCTCCGGCAAGACGACGTTCTGAATTCGCACGGAGGCAAGCAGCTCTGATTCCGGTTTCAGCCGGAAGGATGTATGCGATTTATAGATGGGAGGCATCTCGCCCCATGTTTCCGATGTAACCGAGCCGCCTAAATGAACAAGAGTGTTCGTTTTTTGTTTATCCGGAATTGTCGCGAAGATGGAGAGTTCGGACGGATTGATGCCTGACCAGGAAAAAGGAAGCTCGGGTTCAAGCTGCCCCAGCTTCTGGTAATCGGTCGTTTTCGCATTGATAAAGAGGAGCGGCTTTTTTCTCTCTGCTATTCCGGCTTTCACCTGCTGGATAATTTGTGATGGCGTTCCTCTCGACGGAAAACCGATGAGAACAAAACAGTCTGCGCTATCAAGCAATGCTTGCGTTACTCTTCCCTCGTAAAATTCCTGGCCGTTTTTTTGAATTCGCGCGCTCACGGTAAAATGCTGCTCCTTCAGTAATGCCTGCCGGACTGCTGCCACGTCGGGGTTAGGCGCTCCTGCAAGAAGCAATACGCGGAGCTTGCTTTTTAGAACTTTAACGAATACGGATTGCACGTTGTTTTTCGTCGTAAGCTCGCCCGGCAATTCTGAAACGGTGATTGTATATTTTCTCGTCCCCTCTTCCCGCGGCTCAACCGTCAACCGGAGCGGGAATTCCCGAACTCCATGTTCCAGCATTATTACTTTTCTATCGAGAATAGTCGCGCCCTCTCTCATCGTCACCTCCACGTTTTCTCCCCCGAAGCCCGAACTCTTAATTGTTACCTCGACAGGCAGACGCGTTTCTGCATACGCAATGGTGTTGGTTACAACCTTCTCTACAAGCAAATCCTTTTGCTCAACGGTATCTCCAACTCCTACTGTAAAGAGAGGAATTCCGAGCTCCTCGGCATCGTATAACGGATTTTTTCCGACCGTGAAGTTGCCGTCCGAAACAAGGACGACCGCCTGAATGTTTTCAGGTACGAGCCGGGTACGAAGCTGTTTTATCGCTTCAAAGAGATTGGTTGTCTCACCTGTGAAGTGTAACGAATCCGGAGATTCGAGTGTCGCTTTGGGAAGCGTTGAAGAAAAGGCGTATGTTCGCGTTTCCGATGTTGAGGCAAAATTTTTCAGGGGTTCACTCTTGAGAAATTGCCGTACTGCTTCCCCGCGCAGTGTGGCTCCATCGGTCAACGTCATGCTCTGTGAATTATCAACGAGGACGGCAACTCCGGGAGCTTGCATGTCGCGTTGAATAAGACGAAGAATCGGCTCGAAGAATAGCAGGAGAAGCGCGCAGAGTATCAGGGAACGCAGGGAAGAAAGCACGATTCTTCGCGCCGGAGGAAGAGGCGGTAGAGTGTAGCGATAAAACAGGACTGCCAGCCCGATCCCGATAAGCATCAGCAGGAAGACGAGAAAAAGATTTCCCTGAAGCGAGAAAGAAAGTTCAGCAACAAGCATACGCTACCGGAGCAACAACATCGTTGTTGAAGAAGTGAAGCTTGGCGTTGTTACTCTTACAAAATAGATGCCGCTTGCCACTGAGGTTCCCTGCTCGTTATTGCCATCCCAGACCAGTTGAAGAGCTTCCGGCGTCGTAACGCCATCAAATAACGTTTTTATTGCTTGACCGTTTACTGCATGAACAACGACCTGCGCTCGTTCGCACTGCGTTGTCTGAACATGAATTGTTGTCGAGGAGTTGAACGGGTTAGGATAATTCTGTAACAGCATGTTCTGTTCAGGAATTCCGCTGCCGCTCCAAACGCCGGAGGAGCCGCAGCAAAGCTGCCACTGTTTGTTGAAAATTGGAGCCGGGCTTTGATACGAGTTGCCAGCGCTATCACGCGCTTCAATAAAAAATTGAACAACGGAGCCGGAAGGAAGAGAAGGAAGCGCAGCGCTATACCTTCCCGAGGTTGCAAACATCATTGCAGAATCCAGCTCCATGGGAAGAGGAGTATAGGACGCGTTATTTTCTGTCTTGTAATAGAGCATAACGGAATCCGGTTTGATGCCGAACTTGCTTACGATATCCGTAGATACAATACTATTATGAATAACCGGTTGATTGCTGAAGATTGGACCGAATGATAACGCCGCTGCAACGGCGTCCGTAATTCCCCATCCGAGGTAATTATTCGGGAACTGGTGATGAGAAGAGTTATTCGCCGTATCGGCTGTAGTGCGAAGCGCATCCCGAACCTCCAATGCAGTCAGCTCAGGCCTTGCAGAAAGAACGAGAGCGGCGCAACCTGCTGCAAGAGGAGCGGCAAGCGACGTTCCCTGCTGGTATCCGTATGTTCGTTTCCCCGGAAGAGCGCAGTAGATACTGACTCCCGGCGCCACAACGTCGGGCTTTATGCGTCCATCGTTGGTAGGTCCCGTTGAGCTAAAATAGGGAAGAGTTCTGATTAATGATATTGCGCCAACAGAAAGTATGCTGTCGGCATCGGCTGGAGTGAGCATAGTTCCCTCGATGCCGTTGCCGTTGCCCTCATTCCCCATCGAGGTGCAGACGAGAACTCCCAGACGGGCAGCCCGTATTGCCGCCTGAGCCGTTACGGAGGTTCTTCCGTTAAAATCGCCATCTTCCCATGTGTAGCCGCTATCGTCATCGAAAATATTATACCCGACGGAACTGCTGACAATATCTGCGCCGTTAGCTTCAAGCCATTCCAGCCCGGCTGCCCAGTCATCTTCTTCAACTTGAGTCTCGCTTGGAATGAATTCTGTTTTCGCAAGAAGAAATTCCGCGTCGAATGCCGGACCGATAAGCTTTCCTTCCTTAAATCCCCCCAGCGTTGAAAGGGTTATTGTGCCATGCTGGTCTTGCGATGATACATCGTTCGATTGATTCGACGTCACATCATCATGGAAAATAAAGTCATACTCGTCAACGATATTCCGTCCTTGAAGCGCTTCGTGGGTTTTCCATCGGAACCCGGAGTCGAGCATTCCTATTCGTACTTCCTTTCCGGTGATTCCAAGCTCGTGCATCGTTGTTGCGCGAATCATGTCAACTTGATCAAACGATGGACCGTAGTCGTAGGAGGTAGCAGAGAAAAGCGTACGGGAAGTTGCAACGTTGTCTTGAGGGAGCGGCGTTCCGCGAACAGTTATTACCTGAACAACGGAACGAACAAAGGGAAGCAAGGCAATAGCTTGAACTTGTTCCGCGGATGCTACAACGCTTGCCGCATTTAACCATCTGCTTTGTTGGCGGAGAGTTGCTCCATAGTGCAACACCGTATTGATGTACGGTTCATAGAGAGGCGCGTCAGATGCGTCCACGAGAGATTCTGCGGGAAGAACTTTTGCGCGGCGTTGTAAGGCTCGCGTGGAAAGTTGCCCAACGGCTTGTTGATACGCGCCGCTATACTTGCCTAAGGCGCCTGATGAAGGAATGCCTGTTCCCTTATCCGTAAAATAAACCCAATACTTGTTGTTCTCCGTAGCATGAAGCGGGCTTACGATGCCCGTCGCAAGAACGAACGTGAACAAAAGCAGAATCGAGACAACGAAATGCATAGAAGCTGTCCGTGGGGTTTTCATTACTTGACCTATCCCTTCCCTACGCAGTAGGGAAGGGCAAAACGGATTCCGGAAAACCCGATGCATGTTGGCGGGATGGGTAGAGGTAAAGTAATCCCCTGCACATAGTTTGTCATCAACCGGAATAACAATGAATTGCCATTGCTTGACCTCAGGGTAACGATTCTGAGAGTTCTCGGACAGTTTCATACCCGGGCTGTTAATCGGATGCAAGAAGCTTTTCGACAATTTGGATGGCTGTAACGCCATCTGCCTCTGCATTGAAATTCGGCACAATACGGTGACGCAGAACGGGAATAGCGATCGCGCGCACGTCCTCGATATCCGGCGTGTGTCTCCCTTGTAATATGGCGCGCGTTTTTGCGCCTAAGATCAGGTACTGGGAAGCGCGGGGACCGGCTCCCCAGCTCAGCCAGTCTTTGATGAATTGCGGTACGGAAGGAGAAGTGGTTCTCGTTTTCGCCACCATGCTGACTGCGTATTCGATAACGTGGTCTGCTACCGGCACTCTCCGTACGAGATCCTGGAACGTTATTATTTCGTGGGCTCCGAGAAGATGCGTAAGAGTCGGTTGATACATGCTTGTCGTTGATTTCACAATCTGTAATTCTTCAACGTGGCTGGGGTAATCGAGCCAAAGATTGAACATGAAGCGGTCAAGCTGCGCTTCCGGCAGAGGGTATGTTCCTTCCTGTTCGATAGGATTTTGCGTAGCAAGAACGAAGAAAGGCTCCGATAGCCGGTAGGTCTGCCCTGCTGCGGTAACATGATGCTCCTGCATAGCCTCAAGGAGAGCTGCCTGGGTTTTCGGGGGAGTTCTGTTTATTTCATCGGCAAGAACAATGTTCGCGAATATCGGTCCACGAATAAATTTAAATGCTTTGCTTCCCGTCGCGCGGTCGTCTTCAATAATTTCCGTGCCGGTAATATCGCTGGGCATCAAATCGGGAGTGAATTGAATCCGGCTAAACTGTAAATCGAGCACTTGTGCGAGTGTCTTGATGAGCAATGTTTTTGCAAGTCCCGGCACACCGACAAGCAGGCAATGACCCCGCGCGAGCATCGCAATCAGCAAATGCTCGATAACCGTCTCCTGTCCGACGATAACTTTGCCGATTTCCTGCTTCATTGCATCGAGCCCCTTTTTGAGCGAAGCTACCGCTTCAACATCATTTTGAATTGGTTGTTGTTCTGTCATGTGGTGTCCCTAATAATCGTTGTATGGTTTATGTTCTATAAACGAGATTCCCAGTAAATCTCTTCCCGAAGCTGCTTCACCCAGCTGCGATACATCATGTTGCTTTTAAATGAGATGGCAAGCTGTTCGATCCGTTTCCAATCGGTAGTAAGATTCATGGCGTGCTCTTGCGTTCTATCCTTTAGCCAAATGATGTGGTATCCTTTGGTGGTTCCGTCAGAAACGGAAATCGGGTCCGAAATTTCGCCTGTTGCCAAATTCGAGACAGCGACAATTAGCGCATCCTCGAATTGATCTATTGTGTACCTGCCGATTAAGCCGCCAAGCATAGCCGATTCTTTATCCTCGGAGTACCGCTTTGCAAGCTCAGAAAAATTCGCGCCGTTTTTTACGCTGTCTTTCAATGACTTGAGGAAGCTGATCGTTTCGTTGATGGAAACGGAGTCGCGTTCTGCGCGAAATAAAATATGCCGGACATGTACCGCGTCGCCGCGCCGTTCTAATAATTGAATAACATGAAACCCGAATTTTGTTTCCACGACATCGGCAAACTGGCTGTCCTTGAGAGCGAAGACCGCCTCTTCAAATTCTTTCACAAATTCTCCGCGCCGCACCCAGCCTAAATCGCCGCCGTTTGCACCGGAGCCGCCATCCGCAGAATATCGTTTGGCAAAGTCTGCAAAGTCGCCGTTTGCTTTAATAGAATCCATAATGAAGCGCGCCTGGTTTAATCCTGAGTTTCTCACAGCGTCGCTGAGCTTCGGCTCCCGGAAAATATGATACAGTTCCAGCTCTTCCTTAACGGGAGGAAGACTGTCCCGATACGTTGTGAAAAATTCTTCTACTTCACGACGGGAACATTGGGTTTCGCCGGTTTTCTTTCGTGTGAGCTTATCGGCAAGAAGGTATTTCCGCATTTCATCCCGCCACTCGCGCCTCATCCTTCCCACCGGCATACCGTAGATTTCTTCCAGCCTGCGTTCACCCCCCGCTTGTTGGGCGCGTTGCGCTATCATTCCTTCGAGGGAACGGTCAACTTCGTCTTCAGAAACATAGAGCGTTGTGTCATCTTGCGCTTTCGCGAGTATCAGCTTTTGATCAATAAGAGCATCGAGTGTTTTTGCGGCAAGTCCCGGAGTCGCGGGATCAACACGCATGTTAAAAGCATAGAACTCAATTTCGGCATTAAGCTCGGAGAGAAGAATAGTTTCTTTTCCAATAACCGCGACCGTACGGTCTAGTACTTCCGGCTGGGCAACAAGCAGCGCGGGCATCAGCCACAAGACAAGCAATCTACGCGGCACGCGAGCTCGTTCGAGAAGCACATTCGCAAGAAACGATGTCCATAAAGAAATTGATGTACTCATGAATTGTTTATTGGTTAGTATCTTTTTGTTGTTCCGGAGACAACAATATTTGAACAGCATATTGTTGTCGTAGAGTTCCTATAAGCGAATCATAGCGGGATTGCTGCTGTTCTTTCAAGAGACGTGTCCTGACTTCTTCTTTCGCAACGCTGAACGGCGGAACCGTTCCGCTGCGAATTGAGGAACTCATCTGCATAATAAAATATCCTGCCGGGGTACGGACAGGATACGACACGTCGTTTTTACCAAGTGTTTGAGCGACTTTCCATAACTCTGAAAAGAGCATGGTCTGTTCTGAGTAGAATCCGATGTATGAACCGAAAATGATTTCACGTGCAATCGTCGTGTCGGCGCTCATTGATGCATAAACGTTGTCCCACGAAGCGCCCCGTGTCACGCGCGCGGCGAACGCGCTTGCCTGTTCGCGGGTCTTAAATCCGACGAGCTTGAGCTCAACCATATCCTCCCGTGCAAAGAATTCACTTTGATGTTGTTCAAAATAGTGAAGCAAGGAATCATCCGTAATTGCGGGGCGTTCCGCGAAAACTTCCTGCTGGAGGAATTCTTGAATCGCGACTTCTCTTCGGAGATCGTTCAGCTGCCGCTGGAATTCGTTGCTTTGTTCCACTCCTTTTTTTACAGCTTCCTGGTAGAGAATCTCTGTTGTTATCCAGCTTGATACATAATTCCGAAGCTGGTTCTCGTACGAGTCAATCGTTGTATCAATCGCAGCGCGAGCCTGAGCCTCCGTGAGCGAAACGTTACCCACGCGGGCAAGCTCCCGATCCTGCTGATGCTGTTGCTCACACCCAATGATAACCAGGAGGAAGACAGCAGCAGCAAACGCGCGAACGTTCATGGTTTTCTGGATGATTGGAATGCGCTTTGCAATAATTCCTTGTGTTGCTTCACCGGATATTTTTCTTTGACCCGGTCGAGCCATTCTTTTTCAAGTCGCTTTGATTCGTATTCCTGAAACGCGTTGGAGAGCTCCGCTCCTGCTTCTTCATATGTTTTCACCCGCTCGGATTCTTTCTTCGTTACTTTCATAATAACATAACCGCCCGTGGTCATCTCCATCGGTTCGGTAATATCGCCAGCCTGAAGAGAATCGGCATATATGGTAAAATCATCCTGCGTTACAGGAGCTAACTCGAAGGCGCCTTTTCTCGCTTTCATATCAGGATCGGTATTGTAGCGTTCCGCCATTTCGGAAAAGTCTGCGCCTTTCAAAAGCGAATCATAGACCATTAATGCAAGTGTATCCGAATCAATTTCTATCGCGCTGTAGGCAACGCGATTAGGGAATTTGAACCGTTCTCTGTTTTTCGTGTAGTACAGCTTGAGCGCGGAATCTGAAACGGCAACTCTATTCCATACCTGAAGCTGTTCAGCCTTGAATAAAATAATTCCGTCTTTATATTCTCTCATTAAGGAAGCGAACTCGGGATACTCGTTTTCTAAGCCTGCCGATTGTTCATCAAGCAGCAAATTTTCAATAATACGGTCAACCTTAACGCGTAAGTCGTCATCGCGCAGCGACGTGCCGCGGAATTCCATTTTCCTGTTGATGATGGCAATCACCGAATCGAGAATATACGATTTGCCCTTGATGCTAAACAATGGTTTGTCCAGCAGTTCTTTCGGCAGGACGCCTGACCATGCGCTGTCGTCCACCGTATCGTTTGTGTCCAGTGCGGAAACAAACGATTGAAAAACATCTTCATGAAAGACAAAATGATACTTCGATTTTAAATTTTTAAGGTACGAGTCGTAATCCTCGTTAAACCGAACTTGCTGGTAACGCTTTTTCAACTCATCTTTCATCTCTGCAAACGGAGGAAGGTCTTTCACGCTGTCGCAATAAATAAGATGGAAGCCGAAAGGAGTTTTGACGATTCCTGAAGTGTTGCCCGGACTCAGCGTAAATGCCGCTTCGTCGAAAGGCTGTACCCACCTGCGCCGCTCGAACCATCCGAGGTCGCCGCCTTCGGGAGCGCTTCCTGCATCTTCAGAAAGTTTCGTGGCAAGGTCGGCAAATTTCCAGCCACTCTTCAGACTATCCTGTAATGCTCTCATACGGATAAGCGCGTCTGTCGTGTCGGCGGAATCCGTTGCGGAAACCTTGAACCGCGTCATGATATGCCGCACCTTAATCATAAACTGCGATGGTTTCCTGTCAATAATTTTTATGATGTGATACCCGGAAGCAGAACGAACGGGAGTTTTCGATAAATCTCCTTTTTGCATTCCGTACGCGGCGGATTCAAATGCAGAAGTCAGCTGACCGGAAGTAAAATAATAAACATCGCCGTTGTTCGTTTTTGCGGATTGGTCTTCAGAATATTGTTGAACAAGAGATTCAAAGGGAGCTCCTGATTTAGCTTCTTTAATAATATCCATCGCCTTGGTATAGGCTTTCATGGTATCTTCAGGAGAAGCAGTCGGTTTAAGCGCGAGAAGGATGTGCTGCGCCCGGATTTCTTCTTTGCGTCGTTTATACATCAGTTCGACTCCGGGTTCGGTAACTTCCCTGTCAACCATGAACGAAGCGGCAAGGCTTGAGCGGTATTCTTTTAGTTCCTGCGTAATCTCCGGGTCCTTGTCGAAACCGTTATCATAAGCATCCTGCAGCTTCAATTTGTAATTCGTCAGAAGGTCGAGAAATTTCTCCCGCGCCTCTATCGAGCTGTTTTTCGCGGTATCTATACCGCCAATATTTTTGGCAAAAAAGTTCTCATATTCATTCATGCCTACTTTGTTTATTCCAATTTCAAGCACGATGGGTTCCTCTTTTTCACCGCAACCAAAAAATATAACAACACTGAGTACGCCTGCTAACACAAGGCGATGCACGATGTTCATTCGTGTAGTTCCTTTCGAAAGAATTGTCTAAAGATGAGAATTTCGTTGATTTACTAAAATATAGAGCAATTAGTATAACCAAAAATCTGCAAAGTTACAAGACTGCATGATATTCGATGTTGGAATGACAAAACGCCTCACGGTGGATACAAGTTCCACAAAACCGGGGGGTAGAAACCGTCCAAAAACCCTCGCTGTTTGTCATTCTGAGGTCAATCTATGGCTTGTCATTGTTATTAATGTTGATGACATACCATCAGAAAGCAATACGCTTTATCTCAACCCATCCCGCCAACTTGCATCGGGTTATCGGGCATTCGTTTTGCCCTTCCATACAAAGTAGGGAAGGATTAGGGATGGGTAAAAGTAATGAAAACGCCAAATTCACCCTTCTACAGCAAACAGAACAACACATGTCCTTAGCAGCAGCGAAGCGAATCCGACACACCGGACACTACTTAAAAATAGTACAAATTCTCAGGTTAGTCCGCTCGCTTCATTCAGAATGACGCCGTTTAGACTTGTCGGATAGTTTCTTAGTCCCTAATGCCCCTATTCTAGGTTCATTTTCTTAATTTCAATCCCTTTTGGTTGAGAGAGGTTTGTTCTTGAGAAATAAGATGGATTATTTTCTGATTTACCCAACACTGATTTAACCTTGTATCTTGAGGAAGTCCTCCGTAACTCAACTCCTCTACGAGATCGTAGACCCTCAATCCCCCTTCTCTTGCAAGAGAAGGGGGAGGGGGGATGAGTTAGAGTCGTAAAAACGAAATTCATACATGTTAGAATGGGTTCGTGCGTAACATCTGTTATTTTTTCAATATCGCTTGTAACGTCATCGTTAGCTTGGGGTATTGAAATTTGTATCCCAAATCGGATAATTTTTTAGGAATTGCTCTCTGTCCCGTGAGAAGCATTTCAGACATTTCACCAAGCGCTATTTTTAAAGCAAAGCCGGGAACGGGCAGCCATGATGGACGTTTCATTACTTTTCCGAGTTGGCTGCAAAATTCCTTCATTGGTACAGGCTCCGGAGCGGTTACATTGAACGCTCCTTCCATGCGGTTATTCTCTATTGCAAAGAGTATCGAACCGACAACATCATCGAGGTGAACCCAGGGAAACCATTGCGTTCCCGAACCTAACCAGCCCCCGGCTCCCAGCCTGAACGGAAGCAACAAGCGTGGAAGAGCGCCGCCGCCGGTATCCAACACTACGCCGAAACGCGGCATGACGACACGAACACCAAGCAGCGACGCAGCCATCGCCGCCTGCTCCCATTGCTCGCACACGTCGGAAAGAAAACCGGTTCCTTTGCGGTGAGTTTCCGCGACATCTCCCTCCTCAATGTTACCGTAATATCCTACCGCAGATGCATTGATGAGAACGGACGGTTTGTGGTTCGCTTGACGGATTGCTTCTACAATCGCGTGCGTAGCGTTGAGTCTGCTATCGAGGATTCTCCGTTTTTGTTCAGCAGACCATCGCTTTCCCGCAATCAATTCTCCAGCCAGATTGATTACTGCATCAACTCCGTCAAGATGGTTTTCCCACCCGCCGGGCGTCGCGGCATCCCACTGAGCGAGCGATAAATTCTGATGTGCAGGAAAAGTGTGAACGTGCTTCCTGCTGAGAAGCACGACGCGGTCTCCTTCATTCAGAAGATGGTGAACGAGCGCGCGCCCGATAAATCCTGTTCCGCCGGCAATGATGATATTCATAGTTTCATCCAATGTGTTAGAATTTTCTATGTACTCCCGTCCACTGCGTCCCGCACATAACATGATACGGGCAGGCAGGACATTGCTTTTCAATATGCGACGCAGGAAGAAAAGCATGATTGGGATCGAGAATTTCTTGAATCATGTTGAATATAACCTTCTCAATTGCGCGATACACTGTTCCGGCTGATTCATGTTCATTTCCAATGCCCCCTTCTATCTCGCCGTCAATGGTTGTTCTTCCGAGGAACAGATATGCAGGAGTGATATGCTCGGTTCCCCGGTCCGTCATTTCGTTATACAACAACATATACATAGGCAGTTGAAACGATTGAATGGCATCTTGCCATGTAGATGAATCGTCAGGAATAAGACGATCAAGCCGAATACAAAGGGCTTTCTCATCGCTCGTTGTTTTATAGTCTAGTATATGAACATGCGTTCCGCGCATTTCGATTCTGTCTATCGTCCCTTTAAGGGTGACACCCCATTTTTCGACTTGAAGCGATCGTTCCAACGCCATGATTGTTATTTGCTCGCGCTCGACGAGGGGTATCTGGTATCGCTCTAAAAATTTCCAGAGATGTTCTGCTACCTGTTCCTTAAAGAGCATGTTCATGCCCGTCGCGTTAGCGCCAAATTGGTTGGTGAAGCAAGAATCAACAACCTCTTGTAAACGCTCTTGAGTCAACATCTCTTTCGCAAGCGTTTTACCGGTGTACGGTTCAAAGTACTCAAAAAGAGCTTTATGGACAATCTTTCCAACAACAGAAGCGTCGTTAGCATCGGAGACTTCATCTTTAACGTCAAGGTGAAAAACGTGGCGATAGTAAAACTTTATTTGACATGTAGTATATGTATCCAACGCCGTCGCGCTGAGTTGAAGTTGTTGTTTCATCCATCTGACCATTTCGCCGGTTTTAGGTATTTCCTGCGGGTGTGCGTTTGCAAGATGAACGCGGTATTTTGCAATCCGTTCATACGGTTCGGCAGAAATAGTGCAATCGCGCTGCTGCATCTGCCAGAGCAACTTTTCGACGAACCGGCTTTTTTCTTGTTTACCCGAAGCTGAAGAAGTATAAAAGAAATAGACAGTATTCGCGTTCGCAACCGCCAGGTTGAAATAGTATTCCACGAGCTTTTCCCGGTCACGGTATGTCTCCAATCCGAGCCGGGCGCGCACTTGCTGGGGAAGCAACAGGTCGGCTTCCGGTTTTCCGGGAACGATATCGTCGTTTACATCAAGCATGTATAGTGTGTCGAAGGAAAGATTACGTGTTTCGAGCAACCCCAATACCTGCACGCCTTTGAGCGGAGTTCCGGAAAAAGGAACTGATTCTGTCGCGAGGAAATGCCGAAGAAACGAAAAATACCCGGCTTGCTCGGTAAATCGTTGCTCGGCAAGCAGCGAGCTTGCCACGCTATCGAGCGCGTCGGTAAGACGTTCGACATAGGGTCGAAAATATGGATGAAGATAAGCGGTGCTCCGGGTAAAGATATACAGGAATATCTCCCGTGCCGAGCGTGCGCATTCTCCTATGGTTGGAAACGTCTTAAACTTTTTCAACGTGTTCAAATGGATTTCTTCAATGTGTTCGCGAATGTGTTCCCGTGTTATGGTTTCATCCACCCGCGCTGTTCTTTTATGAATGCTGGCAAGCAGCGCGTCATCCTGCTCGAGCGACTCTAACGAAACATGCACGATACCGCACTCTGCGAGATATTCTTCAATCGTGTGCATGATGATGCGCGTAATATCGGAGCGCGTTCCAAGCCGGATATTTTTTACGTAAGGGTGCAGAAGAAATTTGATATACTCCATCGAAGAATACGTTCCCTCTGCCTCCGATTCCGCCAGCTTCATCAAGCTCTCCAAAAAACCGAATGCA
>SCUC01000023.1 GCA_004322375.1 Bacteroidota bacterium | reverse complement strand
GCACGTTCCGGAAATACGGATCGTTTTTGTACAATGTCTTCAAATAGACCGGAATCAGCCCGCATTGCCAATCGTTGCAATGAATAATCTGGGGCTGCCAGCCGAGGCGCTTCAATGTCTCAAGAATTCCCCGGCAAAAGAAGATAAAACGCTCGTCGTTATCGGGAAAGTATTGCTTGGTATCCGGGTGGCTGTATAAACCTGTGCGGTTAAAATACCGATCGTTGCTCAGAAAATAGACCTGAACCTTTTTATTATCAGTGGCAAGATAGGAAGATTTGACGTACGCCAGCTCGTTACCTGCTCCCATAGGAATGGGAATATCTTTCATTCTCAATAATCGGTGAAGATGAAATCTGCGCTCGTTAATAAAGCCATATCCCGGGAGCATCACGCGGATTTCGTGTCCCATAGTTTTAACCCATTTGGGAAGATTAGCGGCGAGCTCTGCGATGCTGCCTGTTTTTGCGAAAGGTTCTACTTCACTTGCAACGTAAAGAATGTCTAACGGTTTGGACATGCCTTTTTTTTCTCTAAATTGGAATAAAATCCAGAATTTCGTCTCTAATTTACGAATTTTTCAAATCATATACAAACATTGTTCCAAGAGGCGATTTTGGCGGTTTATGCCTTGAATGGAAATTCCCTTTAAAATTCCTATATGGCATCCTACCTTGTGGAATTTCTACTGATATGACTGTTTTAGTAGGATTCGTACCGATACGTATTTTTGGTTCTGAGTCTATAAAGGTGATTCATGAATCTCCCTATCCATATCAGAACGATAAGCGCTCATGTTGCTGTATGAACTGCGACAGTCAAAAAAGCTGCAAAGAGCAATTTTCCGGGTAGTTACAAGGTTCTTCCTTGAATGAGTCGGTTCTTCTTTTCACTCCCCACATTTTGCATGGGTACGCCTATTTTCGTACTTTGATTATATCATGAAGCGCTTTCTTATTTTTCTCATCCTGTTGGTTGTATTGTTGGGTGGATGTGAGCCGATTTCCATTGATAATACAGAGCCGGGTCGGGATATTGTCGCCGATGTGCAGGCTCTCGTCACTCTCGATTCGGTCATTACGGGGCAGGATTTTACGGTACGTCTCAGCTATCCGGATGTGTGCGGCGCAACCTATAAAGGGATTCTTGTCAATTACGATACGCTCAACCATGTGTTTCTTCAACCTATACTTCATTACGAACGTCCATCAGCTTGTCCGCAGGTGATTGACATTAAGACGGTAACAGCTACAGTGAACTTCGATCAATCGGGCGGGTATCAAATTGTGGCGGTCGGGAATTTCGGCACGTTTTACAAAACGATTGAGGTAGCCAATAGTCTTACTTCCGATACCCTGTATTCTCTCAACTTTCAATTTGAAAACCGGAGAGGAGATGCGCTCTATTTCCACCAATCTCAATTCACATTGATAAGCACCACTCCCGCCGCGCAATTCGATATTGTTACCGACGAAAACGGGAAGTGGGATACGACCTTTGCCGCGTCCTCGTCAACGCTGCTTTATTCTATTGCAGGATTTTCATTTACAGCTCAACGGGGCGTTATTGAAGAGGGTGTTATAATTATTCCATGAAGCAATCGAACAACACTATTCGCCTGAACAATATCACGATAGGAGGGGGTTCAAGAATTGTTCTTATTGCAGGACCCTGTGTTATTGAAGGAAGAGATATCACGCTCCGTACCGCCGGGCGAATCAAGGGTATCACTGCGAAGCTCAACATTCCTTTTATCTTCAAGTCATCATACAAAAAAGCGAACCGAACGAGCGGCACATCCTTCGCCGGGCTTTCGATGGAGAAGGCATTACGCATTTTGAGCGAGGTGAAGCGGGAATGTTCCATTCCAATTCTTACCGATGTTCACACGGAGGGAGAGATTGACGCAGTCGCGGAAATTGCAGACGTCATTCAGATACCTGCCTTCCTCTGCCGTCAAACGGAATTGCTGCAAGCTGCAGGCAGAACAAAAAAAATCGTGAACATCAAGAAAGGACAGTTCATGGCGCCGGAGGATATGGCGCATCAAGCGCATAAAGTTGAAATGACGGGGAATAAAAAAATTTTGTTAACTGAGCGCGGCGCGTCGTTTGGCTACCATAATTTAGTAGTTGATATGCGCTCGCTTGTCATCATGCGCTCGCTTGGGTACCCGGTGATTTTGGATGCGACCCATTCCGTGCAGCTTCCCGGCGGGGGAAAGAATGTTACGGGTGGTCAACCGGAATTTATCGCGCCGATTGCAAGGGCAGGAGCCGCAGTTGGCATTGATGGATTGTTTGTCGAGACGCACCCTAATCCTGCGAAAGCAAAAAGCGACGCAGCAAGTCAGTTAAAGCTTGATTTGTTAGAACAGCTTCTTGCTCAGGTCATTGCTATTGATACTCTTGTGAAAGAAGAATATGCCGCGTAAGAAGCTCTCAAGGCAAGCTCTTCAAGCTAAGCTGAAAAACATCCGCATGGTGATTATGGACGTTGACGGCGTATTGACGGACGGAAGAATTATTATTGACGCGCATGGCATTGAATACAAAAGCTTCGACGTTCACGACGGGTATGGCATTGCCCGCGCGCGGGAAAAAGGAATTCTTTTTGCTATCATATCGGGACGGGAATCGAAAACGGTTGACCACCGCGCGAAACGATTAAAAATTGTAGATGTGCATCAAAACCGGATAGATAAAGTTGCCGCGTACGTGGAAATAAAAGAAAAATATCACCTGGAAGATAGCGAAGTGTGCTTCATCGGGGATGATGAATTCGATATTCCCTTGCTCGAAACCGTCGGCGTTTCGGTCGCCCCGGCGAACGCGATGTCTGCGGTAAAACACCGGGTTCAGCTTGTTACCAGCAAAGAGGGGGGAAGGGGAGCGGTTCGCGAGCTGCTCGATAGAATTCTTAAAGCCAAATCCCTGTTGTAACCAATGCAACCTTCACCCGTCTATTCTGAGTACCCGAGGAAGCTGACGACGCAGGAACTTGAATTGATGTTGTTCATTCTCCCGGAGGAACGGGCGGGGTATCATGCCTATCGCCAACAGATTCAAGAGCTGGTTGTGATAGGTGAAGGCAGGCGCGGGAAGGGAGAAATTATTCTAGGAAAAGAAAATGAGTCTCCGAATTTCGATGAACCGCTTACGCCGGTGTTTGCCTACGGGGTAATTGAAACGACATTCGGGAATATTTCTGTAACAGCGCGTGAGATTTCGCTTGAGCAAGCATCCATAGAGATTGTCAGCAGCAAAGGTGAAAGCATTCCGGCAACATTCGAAGAATTGAGACGGTGGACCTACTCCACCTGGATGCCCGGTGCGCCATGCCCTCAATGCTCGACACCCGTAAGAGAAACTCTCATTCGCACGGACGCGCAGGAGCAATTAACGCTCGCGCTCTGCAAGCATGATAAACGGATATGGGTCTATGAGGGACATCGGCAAATTGTGCGGCTGATTCCGGTGACAAATTTCTACAACGAGTTGATGCTGAACAAAAATATACGCGACCCGAGCATAGCTCTTGATTCAAGGCTGCTGTTTTCCATGCTCGATAGCTATTCTGACGCGGATTTGACTCATGCATTCAAGGCGTATAATAAGCTCAAGGTGAAAATCCACATGCAGGGTGAAATACAGACGAGCAACGAGATACCGCAAGGTATTGTTTCTAAACTAAAACGATTTTTTACCACATAACAATTATGAACATCATCTCTTCATCTATTGAAAAGGGGAAAGAAGTTATCCGCATCGAGACGGATGCCATTATGGGGCTTCGTGACAGGATTAACGAATCCTTCGCGCAGGCTGTGGAATTGATGTTTGCCTGCCGGGGCAGAATCGTGGTCACCGGCATCGGGAAATCGGGTCTTATCGCGCGGAAAATAGTCGCGACATTAAACTCGACTGGAACGCCATCCTTATTTCTTCATCCTTCCGATGCGATTCATGGCGATCTCGGCACGGTGCGCAGCGAGGATATTCTGGTATGCTTGTCGAAAAGCGGAGATACGGCAGAGCTGAATCAACTGCTCCCAACGGTGAAGCGCATTGGCGTGCAAATTATCGCGTTAGTGGGTAATACCTCCTCAAAGCTTGCCCAGCAATCTTCCATTGTGCTTGATGTGAGCGTGAAGGAAGAAGCTTGTCCGCTTGATCTCGCGCCGACATCATCTTCAACGGCAATGCTCGTGATGGGCGATGCGCTGGCAATGGCACTGTTAGATAAGAGGAAATTCACGCGGGAAGATTTTGCTTTTTTCCATCCGGGAGGAAATCTGGGAAAACGACTCCTCCTGAAAGTAGAAGAATTAATGGTAAGCGGAGATTCTGTTCCGAGAGTTCATCTGCAGGTGACGTTACGCGACGCCATTTTAGAAATGACCTCGAAACGGCTGGGCGCTACCTGCGTTGTTGATTCCGGAAACAGGCTGATGGGGATCATTACCGACGGTGATTTAAGAAGGCTGCTTCAAAAAACAACCGACCTTTCAAACGTTACGGCAGAAGCCGCGATGATTAAAAACCCGAAAACAATCTCCAAAGATATTCTCGCAGTAGCAGCCTTACAGCAGATGGAAGCATATTCAATCACCCAGCTTGTCGTTGTTGATGAAGAAAAGCGCGCTATCGGGATGGTTCACCTGCATGAGCTTGTGAGGGCAGGACTTGGAAATGAAAATCAATGAAGCGTCGCTTTCACAATAGACAAAATTCTACTCACAACTCAGCGCTCTCTGCTCTCCGCTCACTGCTCAGCGCTCTCTGCTCTCCGCTCTTAGCTCTAAGCTCTAAGTTCTCTGCTCATCGCTCAAAGCTCACCGCCCACTGCCCACCGCTCTGCGCTCAGCGCTCACGGCTCACCGCTCTCTGCTCTCTGCTTTTAGCTCTTTGCACGTTGCTCTTAATTGTTACCGGATGCGAGGAGAAGCTGAAACCGGCAGTAACCTCCACCGCCGTGAGCAGGGATTTGCCCACTCAAGAAAGCTGGAATACGACGATTACGCTTACCGATTCCGGGAAATTAATTGCAATCCTGAAAGCAGGACATATCGCTTCTTATACAGATAAACAATATACCGTGTTCGACTCCAACGTTGTCGTTGATTTTTATGATGAGTTTGAACGGCACACTTCGGTGCTTACCGCGAAAATCGGAAGGGTGAACGATATTACCCACGATCTTGAAGCCCATGGTAATGTTGTCGTTGTCTCCGATAGCGGAACCACGTTGAAGACGGAAGATTTATATTGGAGCAACAGAACAAAAAAAGTGCATACGCCTTCATTTGTGGATATTGTTTCTCCAACCGAGCATATCCAGGGACATGGCTTTGAGTCCGATAGAGGTCTTCGCAACTATACGATTTTCAAAGTAACAGGCCAGGCGAAAACGGAAGAATGAACATCACTCAAATATTTTTTCGTTCTTGGTTATTGAGATTGAATTTCCGTTACCTAACATCTCTTCATCCTGCAGGTTCTCCAAAAAGCTATATGGTCATACCTGCGAAAGCAGGTCAACGACTCGTAGAGTATCCAATCATTCTTAGGAGAAACCGAAGCAATTATTGGATTCAGCTTCTTCTTGTTGCGTGTCTATTCACTTTACCCTATATGACGTTTGCTCAATCAAGCGATAATCTCATCTACCTACATCATGCCGATAGCTTGGTAGGTTTGGATATAAACGGCGAACGCGCGCGCCAGCTTATCGGCAACGTGAAGTTCACGCATGGGAAGACAACAGTTACCTGCAGGAAAGCTGTTCAGTATCTGCAAAGCAACAAGGCGACTTTAGAGGGAGAAGTTGTAGTGACGGAAGATAGCTTGACGATGACTGCGCTTCATGGCACCTATTACGGCAGCACGAAGATTGCAGAAGCCTCCGGTCGTGTACGGCTCGACGACCATAAGGTAGTGTTGTATGCGGATTTCGGGACATACTACTCAAACGAGCGCATGGCGCATTTTCGGCAGAACGTGAGACTGTATGATTCCTCGACAGTGCTTACATCCGATGAGCTGCAATATTACCGTGACGAGCAGAAAACCATAGCGGAAAGCAATGTCGTTATCGTCAATAGCGAAAACAACATGACGTTACGCGGAGAGCATTTTGAAAATTACCGGAAAATAAACTACAGCAAGATGACAGAGCATCCACGCGCAACACATAAGGATACATCGGGCAGCAAAACAGATTCTCTCGTTATCATTTCCGATACGATGGAGACATATCAACAGGCTCCCGAACGGCTTGTCGCTACCGGCAACGTGTTTATGTACCGGAGCGATATAGCATCGGAGGCGGGGTACGGTGTATTTTTCACCAAGCTGGATAGCATCGAGCTGCACGGTTCGCCCTTTGTCTGGCACACGCAGGAAAATGGAACGGTTACACAGGCTTCGGGCGATTCCATGTACGTGAAGATAAAAAAGAAGCGGCTCGATATGCTCTATATTTTCGGGCATGCCTTTTCACTTTCGGAAGCGGATAGCTCGCTTCCAAAACGGCTGCACCAGATAAGCGGGCAGGATATGACGATGTATTTCAAGGAAAATAAAATCAACACCATCCAAGTTGATAAAACCGCGACAATTCTGTATTATCTGTTTGACGGGAAAACACCCAACGGGCTGAACAACACCACCGGTGACCATATAACGATTTCGTTTCTTGATGGAAAAATCGAGCGACTGAAAGTTGTCGGCGGGGTGGAAGGAAAGTACGTTCCCGAAAAGCTCGTCTATGGGCGTGAAGAAGAATATAACCTCACAGGATATAACTGGAAAGAAAAACCCGTGTTGAGATAATTTTAGTCCGCCGCGGCGGATCAGATTTTAGATTGTAGCTGGACTATGGTGAAAATAATGTCAATCCACCTCGACTTACAGAAAATACATATAGTTTCACTTTGAATCAATTATCGTCCTAATTTTAAAAGGCATGTTGTCATACCTGCGAAAGCAGGCTTACAGCTCGTAGAGTATCCAATCATTGTGGGTAGAATCCGAGAGAATGACTGGGTTCCTCCCGCTATAATAGCGGGGCGGGAATGACAGTCTAATAGAGTTTTTGCATAACTAAAAAGAATCTTGATTCGCGTATCCCCCAATGACGAATGCCAAATGCCCAATGACGAATGACCAATAACGAATGCCAAATGACCAATGACAATGAACAAATAGCGCAACCATCCGTTCCCTCAAACGGCGAGGAGAAAACCTTACGTACAGAAGGCTTACAAAAACGATATCGTAAACGGCTGGTTGTTAACGATGTCAATGTTGAGGTGAACCAGGGTGAAGTTGTCGGCTTGCTCGGACCAAACGGAGCGGGAAAGACCACAACGTTTTACATGATTGTCGGGATGATCAAGCCAAGCGCGGGAAAAGTGTTTCTCGGCGAACATAACATCTCCCGCAAGCCGATGTATAAACGCGCCCGGATGGGAATCGGCTATCTCCCGCAGGAAGCGTCTGTGTTTCGCAAGCTGACGGTGAAACAAAATATCATGGCAATTCTTGAGATGATGAGCCTTTCGAGAAAAGAACGCGAAGCGCGGTGTCAACAGCTGTTGGAGGAATTCGGTATTGCTCACCTTGCAAAAAACAAGGGATATACCCTTTCGGGCGGTGAACGGCGACGAACGGAGATAGCGCGCACGCTCGCGACGGACCCGAAATTTATTTTGCTCGATGAGCCGTTTGCCGGCATTGACCCGATTGCCGTTGAAGATATTATGCACATTGTTCAGGGATTGAAAAACCGCGGCATCGGCGTGCTTGTTACCGACCACAACGTCCACGAAACGCTCTCCATCACGGACCGCTCCTATCTTTTATTTGAAGGCAAAATCCTCAAAGCCGGCACCGCCGAATACCTCGCTAACGACCCCGAGGCAAGAAGACTCTATCTCGGCGAGAAATTTAAGCTGGATAGGTATGAGTAGTCAAGTGCGACTCTCTTTTCCTTCAAACTATATCTCAGCCAAAAATTATGAAGCGCCTCGTTAGCCACATGTGAGTCGCACTTCATAAGTGCATGGCAGGTGTGGTAGCATTCAGAATTTATGTGAAAATAAATATGACAAAAATAATTTTGTTACACTCAATGTGCCACTCACTTTTCCCTCAAACCTTATCTCAACTAAAAATTGTGAAGTGCCTCGTTAGTCACATGTGAGTCGCACTTCACAACCAAATGACAAATTACTAATGACGAATAGCAAATCTAAATCTCACCTCCGCGGCGGCAATAATCGCGAGAGTAATTAGCGCGTACATCAATTGAATAACGGGAGTCGTCATTCCGTAAAACCCTGCAAAATCTAACGCCGGCTCTTTGGGAGAGTTGAGCGTAACATAGAGAAGCATGAGGAATACCCCGATAAATGCTTTTCTGCTGTGGGTCAGGATGCCCAGTCCTGTTGCTCCGCTTGCAATAAAGCACGAGCCGATAAACAACGATACCGCCGACATAGGTTCAACAAACAACAGCCTGGACATCGGTATGAGCGTGAAGCATAAGGTAACAATGAATGCAGATGAAAATTTCCAGAAAACGTAATTTCGCTTAACCATAGGGACTGTAAAAAGGAGGCTCATCATCCCGGACGAATGGTCGCGCGTTGCTATATCGGAAAGGGCGAGGATGAGCGTAACCACAACTACCGGCAGAACGCCTGAACGGAGCGAGACCGTATCTAGGAACAGCGAGATGCACGCGAAGATGATGATTGCCACCGTGGTAATCGGGGAGGAGGCAAGCGTTGTAACAACGTCCGCGCGGATTGTATTGAGAAACGATATTGTTATTTTTTCCTGTGTTCGAAACGATGCGACAATTTCAAGCGCTCTGGTCAGCGGCTTTACCATCGCGTTCATACGGGTAAGCAAGTTGCTGCCGGCATGTCGTGCAGACGATTTGATTCTTGTCGGGTTGAACCGGTGAAATCCTGCCCACGCCAGAACGACAAACACCATGGGAACAATGAGCGTAAACATTCGGAAGACGACATTGCTCCAGCTCCACACCAAGCCCGGAAATTCTATCGGGGCTTTCGCGATATCATATTCGGAAAAACCGATGGACATTGAAGTTGTGTGGAAATTCTCCTGTGTCAGGTGGATAACCTGCACAATCCCGACCATGTCTAATCCTTGCACCCACCATGCTTCGGGATGGTTCTCCAGCATGATCGCGGGGAAGCTGAGCATGAATGCCCAGAGGAAGAAAAAAAGCAGATCGCCCGCTCTTCCCGAAAGTTTCGGCAGCGATTCGAACGCAATTGCCGTCGCGGAACAGAAAACAATTCCCGGCAGAATCATCCAGAGATAGATTTCGAAGAAGACAAACGGGTTCAAGAAGGTTTCCCCGCGAACGAAAAACATAAGCATCGCGCTCACCATGCAGGCAAGCATGACGCCGAACAGATAAAGCAGGTTGCCGAAAAATTTTCCCAGCACGTATTCTGCATTTGTTACGGGCGTAGCTGCCGCGATAAATCCGACGCGGGAAAGAATATCCCGCTTCAACGAGTTGCTGACAAGATAATACCCGATGATGCTCAAGAGCGCCGAGCAGGTCATTGCTGTGCCGAGCGCAATCGCTTCCGAATTGTAAATAACCCGCGCTCCATCAACCTGAATCAACGTGTTGCCGGTGCTGACGTCGGGGATAATCAGGTACATGCTTCCCGCGATAATAAGCAGGATAACGATTGTTGTCGTTTTCCTGAATCGAAGAACAACGTCTGCACGGGCGATGGAGGCAATCAATGAGAAAGAAGCAGGCATCAATTCTGCTTTCGAGAATTGATGGAAAAGATAAAAGATTCTTCAAGGTCAGGCTCAACCGGAGATGCGCCGGCAACGGGTTTGTCATGAGAAACAATTCGCACATGCACACCGTCGGGTCGGCGAACTGCCCGTGAGGTTTTATGCTTTGCGCGGATGGAATCGAACTCTTCCGAAGGAACGATTGCTTCCCATACGTTTCCCATTGTGGAACGAAGCATCTGCTCAGGCGTCGCGGAGACGATAAGATGCCCCTGATTCATCACCGCGATGTGTGTGGCAATCGCTTCAACATCCGAAACGATATGCGTGGAGAGAATCACCAATTTTCCAACGCCGATATCCGAAAGGATATTGCGGAAGCGTACGCGTTCTTCCGGGTCGAGACCGGCGGTCGGCTCGTCAACGATGACAATATCGGGGTCGTTGAGCAACGCTTGCGCGATGCCGAGGCGTTGCCTCATCCCGCCGGAAAACGTTCCGGCGAGCTTGTGCGCCTCGGAATGGAGATTGACAAGCTCCAGCAATTCCATCACTTTTTTCCTATTGTGAACTCCTTTCAGCGCGCCTATGTAGGTGAGGAATTCAAACGCGGTTAAGCCGTCATACACGCCGAAATCCTGCGGCAGGTAGCCGAGAACCCGCCGGATTGTATCGGGATGATGGAAAATATCTTCCCCCTTGTACAAAATTGTTCCCGATGTCGGCTGGGTTATTGTCGCAATCATTTGCATGAGCGTCGTTTTACCCGCCCCGTTAGGACCCAGCAACCCGATAACGCCCTGCTGCATCGTAAGAGAAAAATCTGCAACGGCAATGTTGCCGGTAGAATATCGTTTAGTTATATGTTGGATTTCGAGCATGAGAGTTTTCCAGAATTTCCTGCGGGTCTTTGAAATAGTTCGAAAACTCCCCACGGTGTCATTCTGAGCGAAGCGAAGAATCCATGCTTTTATTTCGTACTATATTCGAGACCTCTGGATTCTTCATCCCGTTTCGCTGATAAGTGATGCGAAACGGGATTCAGAATGACAGCATGGTACTTTTCGGACAGTTTCGTAGGGAGTTCTTATAAGTACGGAGCAAAGGAGGGGAGAGTTGCAGTAAGAACCAGAACTCCGACTTTTGTACTTGAAAAGAGCCAAATAAAATTAGGATAATTGTAATCTCAGTGGTGAACGAAGTCGGAGTTCTTGACCCTGTTGGTAACAAATGTTGCAATCGTTGATGAAATATAGTACCTTTTTGGAACGGTATCTGCAATGGAAACTCGAACAAGAAAAAAAGTGAATAAAACTCATCGTTGGGGGTTAAAAGATGTTCTTAATGACCTTAAAAGGAGAGGCGCGATTGAAATTCCTCCATCGGAAATAGAGAAAGAGCCATATAAGTCGCTGATGAAAAACGTCAAGAAGAATGGAAAATTTATTTGTGAGTGATTGAT
>SCUC01000210.1 GCA_004322375.1 Bacteroidota bacterium | reverse complement strand
AAAAAAAATTTTCAGCTCAACCCGAAATTCATTTCCTCTCTTTTTCCGTTGATCCTGAGTATGATACTCCTTCGATTCTTAAAGAATACGGAAGTAAATTTGGCGCAAACTTCAATCAATGGATATTTCTCACCGGCGACAAGCACGAGATTTATAGCCTGGCACGTCACAACTTTCATCTTACGACAGAGGATGAAGGAGAATCTATTTTACATAGCACAAAGTTTATTCTCATTGATGCGAAGGGAACCATCCGAGGTTATTACGATTACGAAGATACAACAGCAATCTCCAAGCTTACTACCGATGTTAATGCTTTGTTGGATGAGATACGTGATAAGTGATATGAGCGATGAGCAGTGAGCGCTGAGCGCTGGGTAAGGAGTCGTGCACAGACACAATAGATAATTGAAGCATGAAACATGAAGCCTATCTACGGCTCGTAGAGAAACCTGAAAAACTCAGTCCAATCCCTGCTTATTGACTACTGACTACTGATTACTGACTACTCACAACCAACAAATAACCTTTAACAGATAACTTTTTTCATTTTGCATTGACAACAAATGTTAGATTTCCTCCCCACCCTCAACGCCATCCTCAACTCGACAAGCGCGATTTTACTTCTTATCGGACGAAGCTATATCAAAAAATATGACCGCGCAACACACAAAAAATATATGCTTGCCGCGTTTACCGTTTCCACGCTCTTTTTAATTTCATATTTAACCTACCATTACTTCCACGGGACAACCCGTTTCCAGCACGAGGGTTTCATCCGCGCCCTCTATTTCATTATCCTGACATCACACACAATCCTCGCCGCTGTATTAGCGCCAATGGTTATTATCACGCTTCTTAGGGGATTAAAAGAAAAGTTCACCCTCCACAAAAAAATAGCCAAATGGACATATCCCATCTGGCTGTATGTCTCCGTTACCGGAGTAATCGTCTACTTAATGTTGTATCATCTTTAGTGCGACTCACTTCTCTACTCCAAAATAATCCTCCCGCTCCCATTCACCCTCACAAAATACCCACCCCCTTTTCGTATTGTATCAGCAATAACATAGCTCCCCTTGAAATCAAAAAACGGAGAATCAATAATTCCAGAAGGTTCAATGATTAGCCCCTCAACAGCTACATCATGGTCAGTCGCACCGATTAAATTCCATCCGTTGCTAACAAAAACTGTATCTATCCCTCTCTGTTTCCCCGTAAATTCCACAGTCGTATCAACCCCAAACTTCATCCAATAACCTACCTTACTCCTCATAGATATATCACGCGCATAACCACTCGTTCCGGCATAATAATATGCATAGGATTGTGTGTAGGGAAACACCTCCCAACTTACTGAGTTATACGGAACCAACGGAAGTGAAATCAAATTCCAGCCTGAATTACGTATATCCATCGTAATCGTAATTGCTTGAGTTGTCTCCGGGAACGTGAAATTGCATACCACCGGAATGTGGTCGGCGGCATAATGCAAGCCATTTGCTACGCTATCCGGCACGGCAAAGTTGGGAAGATGATTAATGCTATCATTAAGATGATTCCCGTCATTACCATACGCCTTGTACGATGAAAGAACGATATTGTCGTTCAACGAAGAGTACGATGTAAGTATTAAATCAAAACGGTCATCCATCCCCCCATTCGTCCCACCGCCGAAGCTTCTTACACGGGGCGATTGTGTATGATAATTTTTGAATGAAGAATTATTATTCCATGTGCCGACAAGATTTAACGGGTCTTTTGCTCTACCATCGTTATCTGTCGCAGAGGATAGCAACACCTGAAGCCCTGAATCAGAGCTTGCGTATGTATTAAAATCACCGACGATGATGAAATTCGTACCGGGCGGAAGCTGCGTATTAAGATAATTCCTTAAAATCGTACACTCAGCCCTTCGTTTGCTTTCATCATCATTCGTACTACCGGCTTTGAGATGAAGAGAATAAATCCTCAATACTTCATTCGACCATGTCGGTTTTACTACATATTCCGCTATTCTCCTTAACGCTGTGTTAATATAATTCGCGCTGATAAACGTTACCTTAGACGATTTGTAAAACAGCGCATTATCACTATCAGGTCCATCATTAAACGGAACTGATGTATATAATCCAGCCGTATAATAATTCAAAACATTGTTACTTAATCCATCAACGCCTACCTGGCTCTGCATCTCCTGCACAACAAGCACATCCGGCTGCATCGAATGCACAACCGCCCGAAAATACGGATTCCTTGTCGCTGGATCGCTTCCGGGATAATTGAGAACATTATATGTCGCTATACGCAGTGTGTCCCCTCCATACACAAACGCAACACAGAAAATGAACAAGAAGAAAAATAAAATGATATGAGTTTTCATGGGAGCAATATTTATGAATCATTTTAATATAAACAGATTAGAAGATGTTGGCAAGAGTTCAGAGCTCAATAAATAGAAGAAATCAGATTTATTCAATTGGGTGGTTCTAAAAGCTCGCAATGCCTGTCATTCCCTACTCTACGAGCCGTTGGCTTACAAAGAGAAGGAGCTGAACAATACCCAGATGCGGAAAGGGGGTTGTCAGGTTAAGGATTGCTTGATTAGCGATAGGTTTTATACCCATCGCTAAAACTTCATTTTCGTAGCTGTTATTATCACATCATAAATTAATAATTGCTTAGCCTGACAACATTAGGGATTTAGGGTGAGTTAGAGTCGTAAAAAGTATCTTTCAGTCATCGCTGAAACAATTGAACTTCTT
>SCUC01000209.1 GCA_004322375.1 Bacteroidota bacterium | reverse complement strand
CACACCAGAGCTTTCCATCATCAAAATAAATTTTGTTACCGATGCGGACTTTTCTTGCGGGGTCAACAATCACATCCCAGATGCCTTCTTCCGCATTTAACATGCGGAGCAGGAAGACTTCGATTTTCGCGTTGGTTTTTTCTTTCCTTCCCAGCATCCGCGCAGAAAACACACGGGTGTTGTTCAGAACTAAACTATCCCCTTTTTTGAAATAGTTTACGATGTCACTAAAGCGACATTCTTCGATTGACTCATCTGCACGGTTAATAACCATTAGCCGGGCTGAATCGCGAGGCTTTGCCGGATATTTTGCTATTAAATTCCGGGGTGTTGGATACTTAAAATCTGATAGTTTCATTTATTATTTACCTTTTCTATTTATGATTACTCTTTTGATACTCTTACGTTGCTCCGCTGTTTCCTAATGAGCGCGAGGCGGTCCAAAAAAGGCAGCTTAGTCATACCTGCGAAGGTCGCCTTTGGCGAACCTCGTCAAAGACGGGCAGGTATCTAATCAGCATCCTTTCTACGAACCGTAGGTCAAATTTGAACAAACTTCTGGATTCCCGCTCTACGAGCCGTAGGCTTTCGCGGGAATGACAAACTTATGCTTTTGAGACAGACCCGAAACTTGCTGTGTCAGGTCGTAAGACCTGACACAACTTTGTGTAATTATTTCTTCTTCTTTCCTGTCGCTTTCTTTTCTTCATCCAGCGCGGCTTTCGCTGCGGCAAGGCGAGCGATTGGAACGCGGAAGGGAGAACAGCTTACATAATTCAGGTTGATTTGATGACAGAATTCAACGCTCGATGGCTCGCCGCCATGCTCGCCGCAAATTCCGATTTTCAAATCCGGTCGAATGCTTCTGCCTTTTTCTACTGCAATTTTCATCAATGAACCGACGCCTGTTCTGTCGAGAACTTCGAACGGGTCTTTATCGTAAATTTCTTTTTGAACATACGGAATAAGGAACCGTCCCGCATCATCGCGGCTAACGCCAAGAGTCGTTTGCGTCAGGTCGTTTGTTCCAAAACTGAAAAACTCCGCAACGTGCGCGATTTCATCGGCGGTTAACGCGCCGCGAGGAATCTCAATCATCGTTCCGACGAGGTAATTAAATTTGACGCCCTTCTCTTTCATGACGTCTTCTGCAGCCTGCCGAACAATCTTCTCTTGATGCACAAGCTCTTTCACGTTGCCAACTAAGGGTATCATGATTTCAGGCTCAACCTTAATCCCGCGTGACTTGACATTTGCGGCGGCTTCAAAAATAGCGCGCGATTGCATTTCGGTTATTTCAGGGAAGATAACACCCAACCTGCATCCGCGGAAACCGAGCATCGGGTTGAACTCATGCAAGCTCTCTACCCGTTGATGCACTTTTTCGTAGCTGATGCCCATTTCCGTTGCCAGCTTGCGCTGCTGTTCTTCTTCGTGCGGCACAAATTCATGCAACGGCGGGTCAATTGTCCGTATGGTAACAGGGCGACCATTCATTGCTTCAAAGATGCCTTCAAAGTCGGCGCGTTGAAGCGGCAGCAACTTTGCGAGAGCGCGTTTCCGTTCTTCCAGCGTATCGGCGAGAATCATTTCCCGCATCGGACCGATTTTCCCTTCGCCAAAAAACATGTGTTCGGTGCGGCACAAGCCTATTCCTTCCGCTCCGAAAGCAACCGCGTTCGCGGATTGATCCGGCTGGTCGGCATTCGTGCGGATTTTTAAGCGGCGATACATATCCGCCCATTTCATTATCTTTGCATACTCCTGATACACGGGAGCTTTTCGCGGGCTTAATGATTTTTCAATCAGCACCTGCACAACTTCGGAGGGCTTGGTTGGTAATTTTCCTTCGATAACTTCGCCCGTTGTTCCATCAATGGAAATCCAATCTCCTTCCTTTATCGTTTTGCCGTTGACAACCATCGTATGAGTCGAATAGTCTATGTTCAAGGCTGAACACCCTGCAACACAGACCTTTCCCATCTGACGCGCGACTAAAGCTGCATGAGAGGTCATCCCGCCCCGCGCCGTGAGGATTCCTTCTGAAGCATCCATCCCTTTAATATCCTCAGGGGAAGTTTCGATGCGGGTAAGAATAACTTTCTCTCCCTGCTTTTTCCATTCTTCTGCATCGGGCGCGTTGAAGACAACTCTGCCTGTTGCAGCGCCGGGACCGGCATTTAATCCTTTCGTCAACAATCTTCCTGATTGAATTGCCGACGCTTTTTCTTTCAAATCGAAAATTGGACGAAGCAGCTGGTTGAGCTGATCCGGCTCGATGCGATTGAGGGCTTCTTTTTCGCTTATCAATCCTTCGCCGACCATATCAACGGCGATTTTAATCGCGGCAAACGCCGTCCGCTTCCCTACACGGCACTGGAGCATATAGAGCTTGCCTTGCTGGATCGTGAACTCAATATCCATCATGTCGCGGTAATGCTTTTCCAACGTTTTACGGATTTTCTCAAGCTGCTTATAGATTCTCGGATTTTGTTTTTCGAGCCGGGAAATCGGGAGAGGCGTCCGCGTTCCAGCGACAACGTCTTCGCCCTGAGCATTCATCAAATACTCGCCGTAAAATTTATCGGCTCCGGTTGCAGCATCGCGGGTAAAGGCTACGCCTGTGCCGGAATCTTCACCCATGTTGCCGAATACCATTGATTGCACATTGACGGCAGTCCCCCACGATTCCGGGATGTCATACATCTTCCGGTAGGCAATCGCGCGGTCATTATTCCACGAACCGAACACTGCTCCGACTGCGCCCCATAGCTGCTTGAGAGGGTCTTGCGGAAAATCATGTCCTGTTTTTTCTTTGATCGCCTTCTTGAACAGACTAACAAGTTCCTTCAAATCATCAGCCGTTAGTTCCGTATCGAGATGAACTCCTTTATCGTGCTTTTTCTGTTCGATGATTAATTCAAACGGGTCAATCTCATCTTTGTGCTGGGGTTTCAAT
>SCUC01000208.1 GCA_004322375.1 Bacteroidota bacterium | reverse complement strand
CCCCGATTTAACACGCAACGATTCCTCAAAGCTTGGCTCATCCGGCGGACCCATCACGAAAGATAATACAAGCGTAGAATACTATTGCACGATTTTCACCTTTGCTGAATCTCCGATGAACAAGAGAGTTCTCTGGTCCGGCTCGGATGACGGCCTTATTCATGTAACGCAGGATGGCGGAACAACATGGGAAAATGTTACTCCGAAAGATTTACCGGAGTGGTCTATGGTAAGTATCCTCGATGCTTCGCCTCATGATGAAGGAACCGCGTACGTTGCCTGCAACCGCTATAAGCTGGATGATTTCAAGCCGTATATTTTTAAAACATCCGACTACGGAAAAACATGGAAGAAAATTGTGAAAGGAATTCCCGAATATGAATTTACGCATGTTGTGCGTGAAGACCCGAACCGAAAGGGACTTCTCTATGCAGGAACGGAGCGCGGCATGTATGTTTCATTTGATGCGGGAGAAAACTGGCAGCCGTTGCAACTCAACCTTCCCGTTGTGCCTGTTCATGACCTTGCCGTTCACCCGCGTGAAAAAGATTTAGTAGCGGCAACTCACGGGCGTTCCTTCTGGGTGCTTGACGATTTGACGCCGTTGTATCAACTTAATGATGAGGTTGCAGCATCAAACGCATATTTGTTCAAGCCGCGTGAGACGTACCGTATGGGAGGATTTTCGTTCGACCGACCGGGACTTGCCGTTGGGAAGAATCCCCCGAATGGTGTTGTTGTGCAATACTATTTAAAGGATACGCTTGGCGCGAAAGATACCCTTTCATTAGAATTCCTCGACGAGAAAGGAACTCTCATTAAATCGTTTTCTACAAAACCAGAAAAGAAAGAAGGAGAAGAGCAACCTAAAGTTCCGGCAGACACGGGTATGAACCGTTTCATCTGGGATATGCGCTATCCCGATGCGGTGAAAGTTCCGGGCGCAATTTTTTGGGGCGGAACAACGGATGGACCTCAAGCAATCCCCGGCGTATACTCCGTGCGGATGAAAATCAATGATAAAAGCTGGACCCAGACGTTTGAAATCAGGAAAGACCCGCGTATTCTTACCACGAACGGGCAGTTCAAGGAACAGTTCGATTTTCTTATCAGGATACGGGATAAAGTATCGGAGGCGCATACGGCAGTGAACACCATCCGCGACATTCGCAGCCAATCGAATGATTTAGTGAAGCGGCTTGAAAAGCACCCTAAGAAAGACACCATCAACAAGCTTTCGAAAAAATTGAATGACTCGTTGAAAGCGATTGAAGAGGAAATTATACAGGTAAAAATTAAAGCGGGGCAGGATGCGCTGAACTATCCCATCAAGCTCAACAACAAAATCGCCGCGCTGGTTGATGTAGTTGCAAGCGCAGACACCAAGCCAACCCAGCCATCGTACGACGTGTACAAAGAGCTTTCAGGAAAATTAGACAGCTACTTATCACGCTACAAGAATATTATGGAAACAAACCTGAAAGAATTTAACGATGCCGTGCGGGGGATGGAGATACCTGCAGTAATTGTGAAGCCGGAGGGGGAGGGGAAGTAAATTATTAAAGGATGGTTTATGCAAGATAGTACACAAACATTTGAGAATAAGAAACGAAATTGGTTTACTATCGGTTATATCGAAAGTCAAGAAAACCAAGTGAAAAAACAGACAGAGGAATTTTTCGGTAGAAATAGAAATGGATTTTCTCAGTTTGCCTTAGATGCAATAGAAGTAATTATGCAAGGCACATTTCATTTGAGAGACATTGATGAAATTCATACTGATGAAAACGGGGCAGACTTTAAACGCTCGTTTAGAGCTTTTGCAGACCAACATTATTATCGGATTGTTTTTACTTGTAAAGCAATATATCATCTTTTTCATTTTGGATATTACACAGAAGCTTCAATATTAATGCGCAACCTTATCGAAACTTTTATACGATTAAAGTATATTGAGAAACAACAGAGTTATGAATTAATAATGTCTGCTTTTGCCGGTTCAATGGGTTATCAAGGAAAAAAATTTACTGTTAAATATAAAGAACAATTTGATTCGGTCGCGCCAGGCTTATATAATGATTATCGAACTTTATGCGACATAGCTCATGGTGAAGCCGGAACGATGATATTTAAATCCGAATTAAAAGAAGGCACAATCAAATATGATGACGGATTAATTTTCAAAGCGTTGGAATCAACGTTTGTTGTCAATCAATTTTGTGTATATCTTTTAGCGCATCTTGAATACATGATGCATGTATTCCCTGAAATAAAACTCAATATGCCTCCTGATTACGCGGTAAAATATCATCAAGTTACAACTACACTATAGAAATTCATGGAATCCATATCAAAGGAGGAAACCAAGAAAGAATGGTATAAAACGCTTAGGGAACTGGTAAAAGTATAATATTATCTATTTTAAAACACCAAATACATCACTTTTTTGAAATATCATTTTAATGATTGCATCTCCCCTTCTCTTTGCAAGAGAAGGGGTTAGGGGATGAGTTAGGCTTGTCGCAAAAAATACTTTATTCATGATTCACTACATTATAAATTCAATAAATCAATCTTCGCCACACGCGAACTCACCCTAAATCCCTCTCTTGCAAAGAGAGGGACTTTCAAGCCTCAGAGTTTTATGCGTAACCGGAAATGAAGGGTAACCTCAAATACTATGTCATATAACTTCAGCAAAAATAAAAAGTTAGTCGCCGCGGCAAAAGAAATTGCACGGCAATTGCGGGTACACCAAACGCCAGCAGAGGATATTTTTTGGAAGGCAGTACGGGACAAACAGTTTTTAGGGCTGAAATTTTACAGGCAACATCCGCTCTTTTTTGAGTTCGTGGGGAAGGAATCATTTTTTATTGCGGATTTTTATTGCCACGAACGACAGCTTGTTGTTGAGATTGATGGACCAATTCATAAATTTCAGAAAGAATACGACTGGTTGAGAGAACATATCATCAATGCGTTGGAAGTTCGTGTGTTACGATTTACAAATGAAGAAGTTGAAAACAATTTGAAAAGTGTCTTGCAAAATGTTGAGGCATTTCTATCCTTATGAATCACGGTCAACTTTCCAGTCAGTCGTGATTTTCTCCCCTTCTCTTTTTAAGAGAAGGGGTCGGGGGATGAGTTCGCGTTGTCGAAAGAATTAAACTACACATATGATAGCAATTTGTAAAAACCGATATTTCATTTTGCCCCTTCTCTTTGTATGTCGGAGACCCCGCCTTGCGGAGAGAATGAGTTGGGGAATGAATTATAAGTAAAAAATGTCTATTTATCTATATATG
>SCUC01000207.1 GCA_004322375.1 Bacteroidota bacterium | reverse complement strand
GACCGAGATAGAATATCTTCGCGATCAATCAAGACGAATGCATGAGATAGATGATGAACTCTATTACGCTATTGATGAACGCGACCATTCCATCAACCTCTCTGAAAAGGGGAGAGACCTACTTGCAGGCACAGCGCAAGATAAAGATTTCTTTGTTCTTCCCGATTTAGGTTCCGAAATTGCTGTTATAGAAAATGATACAAGCTTATCAGCCGATGACAAACAGCGTAAAAAGGATGAGCTGAATTTACATTATTCAGAGCGAAGCGATAGGATTCACACTGTTACCCAGCTACTCCGGGCGTATTCACTCTATGAAAAAGATGATGAATACGTTGTGACCGATGATGGCAAGGTGCAAATCGTAGATGAGTTTACCGGACGATTATTGCCCGGAAGACGCTACTCCGACGGTCTTCATCAAGCAATTGAAGCAAAAGAAGGAGTGAAGGTAGAACGCGACACCCAAACACTTGCCACAGTAACGCTGCAAAACTACTTTCGCTTGTACAAAAAATTAGCAGGAATGACCGGCACCGCAGAAACGGAAGCCTCCGAGTTTTTTGAAATTTACAAATTGGATGTCGTTGTTATTCCAACAAACCGGGACATGGTTCGGGATGATCAAGATGACGTTGTGTATAAAACGAAGCGCGAGAAATACAACGCCGTCATTCAGGAAATCCAGGAGATGAGAAAAATCAATCGTCCGGTTCTTGTCGGTACAACAAGCGTTGAGGTATCCGAGACGTTAAGCCGCATGTTGAAGCGCGTCGGGGTTCCGCATAATGTTCTAAACGCGAAACAGCACCAGCGCGAGGCTGAAATAGTAGCTCATGCCGGTTTGCCCGGCTCAATTACTATTGCAACGAACATGGCGGGAAGAGGAACCGATATTAAGTTAGGTCCCGGCATCGCTGACCAAGGAGGCTTGCATATCGTCGGCACAGAGCGTCACGAAGCGCGCAGGATTGACCGTCAGCTTCGAGGCAGGGCAGGGCGACAGGGCGACCCGGGTTCATCGAAATTCTATCTCTCTTTAGAAGATGACCTTATGCGGCTATTCGGCAGCGATAGAATTGCCGGAATTATGGAGCGGCTCGGCTTAAAAGAGGGAGATGTCATTCAACATCCGATGATTACCCGTTCTGTGCAGCGGGCGCAAAAGAAAGTTGAAGAAAATAATTTTTCGATTCGAAAGCGGCTGCTCGAATATGATAACGTCATGAATCAGCAGCGTGAAATTATTTATTCCAAACGACGTCACGCCCTTCTCGGCGAACGGCTACGTGAAGACATCATGGAAATGCTTCAGGAATATATTGATATACTGGTTGATAAATACTACGAACAGGGCGAAATCGAGCCGTTGAAAGAAGCAGTCAGGACAAATTTCTTAGTTGATTTTACTATCTCTCCCGAACAATGGCAAACGATTGGAGCGGATGGAATTAAAGCTGAGGTAATGAAATCTGCTATTCAATTTTACAAGCGGAAGGAAGAACGACTTGGCTCCGAGAACATGCTCATGTTTGAAAAAATGGTTGTCCTTCAGGTTATTGACGAGAAATGGAAAGACCATTTACGCGAAATGGATGATTTGAAAGAAGGCATTCATCTTAGAGCATACGGACAAAAGGACCCGCTCATCGAGTACAAATCGGAAGCATTCCGAATGTTTTCTGAGCTGCTGGAAATTATCTCTACGGAAACTCTTAATTTCCTATTCAAATTGTTCCCGCAGGTCGTGCATCAGGAACCGGTATTGCCAATGAGAAGGCCACGTCAGGCGCGACCCCAGCAAGTAACGATGACACACGAATCATCCCTGGGTATGGGATTTCAGGGGTCGCAAGGTACTCTTGATATGCAAGATTCAGGTGAGGAGCCTGCCCCTTCAAGATCTCATCAGCCGGCGACGAAGCAACAGCCGATTCATGTTGGCGAGCGTGTTGGTCGAAATGATCCCTGCCCATGCGGCAGCGGCAAAAAGTATAAGCAGTGCCACGGAAAATAAGCAACAATATATTTTCCAATTTTTAATAATTCACTGTGGTATAACAACCTTTGATTTTCATTGAATAAACTCAAATCATTTTTTCTCGGACAGGCTCGAAATTTATACGACCCAAAAATTTTTCATAAGCTCGCTCTCACGGCATTTTTCGCCTGGGTAGGACTGGGAGCTGACGGTTTATCGTCCTCCGCTTACGGACCTGAGGAAGCTTTTCTTGCCCTCCGAGAGCATTCCTACCTTAGTGTTTTCATGGTGATTGGTGTAGTGATTACAATTCTCGTCATCGCGAAAAGCTATTCACAAATTATTGAACTATTTCCCGC
>SCUC01000206.1 GCA_004322375.1 Bacteroidota bacterium | reverse complement strand
ATGAAATACTTTGTCATCATCTTACTTGTTGTTCTCCTTTTCGGTTGCTCGGAAGAATCACCGGTCATTGTTCATTCCAACATTACTGAGTTCGGGGCAACGCTGGTTACCATCAACGGAAATAATTCCGTCACTCTGGCATGGGGAAATTTGGAAGATAATTACGCTATCACCAAGGTTCGTTTCCTCAGTCACGAAGATAATCCTATTGACGGAACACATTCTGAAATTCGCGTCTACCGGGGATTGCTGAACGATGCGGTACGTTCACGCCTTAGCAGAATCGCCACGCTTCACGCCGATGAGACGCATTATACCGATACTCTTGTCGAAAACGGCAACGCGTATTACTACGCGTTAGAACTCGCCACCATTGGTTCCCTTGGCGAAGAAGTAGTAAGCAAGCTGAGCAACATCGCCTCCGCTACACCGTTCGATTTCAGCGCCGTTACCGATATTAAATACTCCACGCATATCCAACCGATTTTTAACAGCGGCTGCGCGTATAGCCATTGCCATGGCAGCACCTATGATGATGGTCATGACGTGGCAGCAAAATCGAGCAATAGATTTGAAAAACTAACCCACAATCAAAACGGTTTTGACATCACCTCATGGGATGCAATTATGAGAGGAAGCGACCACGGCGCAGTGCTTGTCCCGTACAAATCCTCAAAGAGCCACATGTTCTTCCACGTGAATTTTGATACGTTATTAGGACCAATCTCAACACCGCACATGCCCTTTACCGGAGTAAATCTTCCACTTGAACAAGTTCAGCTTATCAAGCGATGGATTGATGAAGGCGCAAAAAACGATAATGGAGACGTCACCCTTAGCTATTACCCGGAAGGAAAAGTATTAGTAACTAATCAGGCGGATGATTTAGTCGCGATTGTTGACATTAAAACGCTCTTGGTCTCGCGCTACATTCAAGCAGGCGTTGCCAATGTCTTCACGCAATCCCCACAGGCTCCTCACAACATTACTGTTGATACCGCGAACAATTGCTACTACGTTAATCTTGTCGTCGCCGGAAAAATCGTCAAGTACCGTTTGAGCGATAATGAAAAGCTGGGAGAAGTGAGCGGCATCCTCTCGCCCACACAGGTAGCGCTTTCTGCCGATGGAATGACAGGCTATTCCGCGCAGTTCGCGCAGAACACAAATGCCATCCGCATATTTAACACGCAAACGATGACGCTCGAGGCTCAACAAATTTCCTCGCCGTTTCTAAACAAACCTCACGGCGTTCAGTTCACGCCCGATTACAGTGAGCTATGGGTAACGGGCAATTTTTCCGATAATATTATGGTCGCTCATGTTGGAGTTGTTACTACAACGGAAATGATCCCGCTCATTCCGAACGATACGCTTCCGCCGGGAACCGGAGGCAGGCTGCAGCCGTATCAAACTGCCATAACTTCCGATGGGCGGTACGTTTACGTTACCTGCCAGATAAGCAATGAAGTCCGTGTGATAGACAGGGATTCGATGAAGGTAACGCGTATCATTGCAGTCGGTCAAAGACCCCTTATTCTCGCCATTTCTCCCGACGACCAATATGTTTACACCGCCAACAGAAACTCGAACGACGTTTCGGTCATCCGTACGTCGGATAATGTTGTAGTGCAAACTATTCCCAATGTCGGTCCCCAACCGCACGGTATCGCGCTCTCAGCCGATGGAAAATATGCTTTCGTCACATGCGAAAACGTTACTGCTCTCGTCCCGCCTCACCACCCCACCGAAGGAAGCAAAATCCCCGGCGTTCTCTCTGTTATTGACCTCACAACATATTCCGTCATCAAAAAAATTGAAGTCGGCGCCTTCGCGGCAGGCGTTGCGGTTGTTGAGTAGTTGCGTGATATGAGATATGAGATGCGCGATATGGGATGGGCGATATGCAACCTATGTACAAATCTACCTTCCGCACGCCCCGCTTGACCATTGACGATTCGCTATTGGCAATTGCACACTAAAATAAGGTAGTAAAATCATTGTGTTTATAGATTACAGTTTACTGCCTACCTACGGTTCGTAGAACGGCTCGTAGAGTTTACTGACTACTGACTACTCACTACTGACTACTGACTATACTGACTACTGGCTACCGGCTACTCACCACTAACCAATAACGTTATTTGACGATTACCGTATAGTTCCTTATCTTACCTGTGAAAGGAAATCGAGATATGCAAGTATCACTAAATTATGTTAACGACACAAAAGGCACATTACGCGCTGTACAGATGCCAATCGAGGATTGGAAGAAAGTGCTTGATACACTCCGCAGATACGAACAGGCTCTGCAAGTTCAATCAGACTTGACTACTGCATTCGCTGAAGTCGAAATGATGCGTGCAGGAAAGCTAAAGAAAAAAACTCTTTCTTCGTTTCTTCATGAGCTATAGTGTTATCCCTGCCCCGCTCTTTCAGAAGCAAGCGAAGCGACTCACAAAAAAATATCCTTCGTTGAAAGAAGAATTAGACGAACTTGGGAAAAAACTCTCTCATTCGCCTTTGGAAGGCATAAAACTAGGCCATAATACATATAAAATTCGATTAGCTGTTCGAAGTAAGGGTAAAGGAAAAAGCGGCGGGATGAGAATTATTACGTATGTCATCACCGAAGAATTTGAAGTGTATCTTCTCACAATTTATGATAAATCTGAGATTGAAACCTTGGATGATAAAATGCTTAAGTATCTGGTTTCCCAGATAAAAGGTTGACTGCCATTTCTGATACGATGAACGCCGCTGATTCATTTCTTTCTTCAGTTTGCAATCTTTCTCTCGTTAACTATTCGCTATTGACCATTCGCCATTGGCAATTCCACTCTAATACGGTAACGTGCTGCAGTTTACAGTTACTGACTACTGATTACTGACTACAGACAATTTTTCTTGCGTTTCAAGGGAGAGTTGGTTACATTTTTCCGATGAAATACCAAATACAATATCTAAACTTATCGGAGTTCGGGATGAAGCAGTATGAAGCAGTTATTGAAGTAATGAAACAAAACGGCGGCTATGCAACCTTAGGCTTCCTCTATCGAGAGGCGCTAAAAGTTCCCAAGGTGATTTGGAAAACTAAAACACCCTTCGCGACAATACGAAGAATTGTTCAGGATGAACGATTTTTCTTCAAAATACGTCCCGGACTTTGGGCTTTAAAAGAATACAAGAATAAAATTCCTTTTCCCCTCATTCAACCCTCAAAAAAACTCGAACATGAAAAAGATGAATTTAACCATTCGTATTTTCAGGGATTATTGATTGAAATTGGGAACCTAAAAAAATTTGAAACATTCATTCCGAATCAAGACAAAAACAAACTTTTTTTGCAGCAGTCATTAAAAGACGTTGCTACTCTTGACCACTTCTACTATTTTACGTATGATCACATTATAGATAGGGCAAAATCAATTGACGTTACATGGTTCAATACCAGAAAAATGCCTCAAGCATTTTTTGAAGTTGAGCACTCTACTGATTTCAAAAACTCGTTGCTTAAATTTGTCGAACTCCAGGATTTTAATGTTGACTTTCGCATCGTAGCGGATAAAACCCGTGAACGACAATTTCATTCTGCGCTTACATTTCACGCGTTTCAAAGTATTATGCACCGTGTAAAATTTATTACGTACGATATCGTTTCTGAGTTACATACAAAGACTGTCGAGCTTAGTCTTATTGAGCAAAGATTATAACATATAATTCAGGTTTATCATAGGAATGATAGATGCCCGGTAAGGTAAATCTAAAAATAGATTACACTGAACATACTAAGCCAAAACTCACGTCCGGTTTATTTACAAGCAGAACAGAAGAATGGTCAACTCCACTTTATGTGTTCAATGTTTTAGACAAAGAATTTCACTTTCAACTTGATGTTTGTGCAACATCTGAAAACACAAAATGCGATGTTTACTTCAACAAACCGACAGACGGCTTAAAGCAAGATTGGAGTCCTTATCGTTGTTGGATGAACCCGCCCTATGGCAAAGAAATTTCTAAGTGGATAAGAAAAGCCTTTGATGAAAGTCAAAGAGGGGCTTTGGTCGTCTGTCTTGTTCCCGCTCGAACGGATACAAAATGGTGGCATGATTGGGTAATGAAAGCCGGGGAAATTCGATTTATTTCCGGTAGAATTTGCTTTGG
>SCUC01000205.1 GCA_004322375.1 Bacteroidota bacterium | reverse complement strand
GCTCTTCCGATCTTTCATCGTGCCACTGCATTAAGGTCGTTAACCGTTCCTTCTTTTTTCTCTCAAGCTCCTCTGCCGGAAACGTAGGCTTCATGATAATATCTGCATAGAGTTCTAACGCTGCATCCAGCTTAGAAAGTGGTGTATGAAGCGAGACACCGCTTGTGTGCATTCCCGCGGAGGGATAAATACTCGCGCCTAAAAAGTCAATTGCATCGGAAAGTTCCAGCGCGTTGCGTGTGCCGGCTCCTTCATCCATCATATCGGCAACTAAGCTTGCCAGCCCCGGCTTATCCGAAGGATTAAGCACAGAGCCTGTCATAATCATCAGGTTCATCTGCACCAGCGGAAGCTCATGCTTCTCCATCAACACTACCGGCAGTCCGTTTGAAAGCGTGAAATGTTGAATTTGAGGGAGCTTCAGCATCGGTGTGGGGCCCATTTCGGGCGGCTTGCTCCTATCCGGCGCTTGCGCATAGCTGATAAACGTTGCCGTAATGAATACAATAATTGTCAAAATAATTTTTTGCATAATGTTCTCTGTTCTTAGTTCCTGGTTCTTTGTACTTTGGACAGAACAAGAGTTCTGTCCTACCATAGTTCTCTTCGGGGGTCGCATCTTACTTTCCTCCTTTCATCGCTGCAAGTTCTTTCATTCCTACAGGGACAATGCTCAAGATGACCCGCGCATCATTTTTCAAATACCTGTTGCAAACCGATTGAACATCTTTCGCGTCAATTGCTTGATACCGGGCAAGGTCTTCATTGAAATAGTCGGGGTTGCCCGTTGCTTTAAAATACGCATTGAGCTGGTCGGCTTTTCCTGCTGCTCCTTCAAGCCTGTCTAAAAAGCTCGCTTCGTATTGGTTCACTGCGCGCTGCACTTCCATTGCTGTCGGAGGTTCCGCCTTGATTTTATCAAGTTCTTCCTGAATGACGTTCTCAATTTCCGTTAACGTGTGACCGCTCCTGGCTGTAGAAACAATCATAAACGATGACGTGATAGCAGACGAGTATTGAAACGCAGAAACATCTTGCGCAATCTGTAAATCATACACAAGGCGTTTGTACAGGCGTGAGGTTTTTCCTCCTGCAAGCACGCTGGAAAGAATATCTAACTCCGCGTCACCGGGGGCAAACGAGCGCGGCGAGTGCCATGCCATATATAATCGCGGAAGCTGCTTCACCATCGGGTCTTCCAATACGACACGCTTTTCCTCAGTCAACACTGCAGGCGGATAGAAAAGAGGCGGGGCAGGTTTTCCCATCGGAACATCGCTAAACCATTTCGTAACAAGCGTTTTCGTTTGTTCTGTGTTAATATCGCCCGCAACTACTAAGCTCGCGTTATTGGGAACATAATACGTTTTAAAAAATTGCACAACGTCATCGTACGATGCCGCCGATAAATCTTCCATCGAGCCGATTGTGGGCCAATGATAAGGATGATCCTTCGGGTATAAATTCTCGGCTAATGTAGGAAACGCCAATCCGTATGGACGATTCTCATACGATTGACGACGTTCATTCTTTACTACATCGCGCTGTCCGTCAACTTTTCCCGGGGTCATTGCATTGAGGAGAAAGCCCATCCTGTCCGATTCTAAGAACAACGGCAATTCAAGCGCGTTGCTTGGAACGTTCTCATAATAATTTGTCCGGTCGCCGGTCGTGGATCCATTATTATCGCCGCCTGAGGCTTCCAACCACTCGTCGAATTTTCCTTCCGGCACATTGCCTGAGCCTTCAAACATGATATGCTCGAAGAGATGGGCAAACCCCGTTCTCCCCGGCTTCTCATTTCCCGAACCGACATGATACCAAACATTGACGCTCACCGTCGGAACGGAATGATCCTCATGGAGAATCACACTCAATCCGTTGGGCAGCGTAAACCGCGTGTATGGCACGGTGATACGTGAATCTTCCGCCAACACAAACGTTGTTAGCAGAAGTAATAGTAACAGCATTCGTTTCATAAATGTTTTTCCTTTGTAAATAATAATGAAAACTTTGAGAGGGTTTGCTCATTAAATGATTGGATTTCTGCGTTAGCAAAAAATGATAATCAAAATTTAATTCTCCGGCACAAACCTCTCCACCTCTTCCAAAATGGTAGCAACGATTTCTTCCTCTTTCACACGTTTAATCACTTCGCCTTTGCGATAGAGAATGCCCACTCCCTTTCCTGCCGCGATACCAATATCCGCTTCGCTCGCTTCGCCGGGACCGTTAACAACACAGCCAAGCACTGCAATCTTCACAGGCTTCTTCACTCCTGCCAGCTTTTCTTCAAGCTGAGCCATAATGCCAAATAAATCCACTTCAAGCCTGCCGCATGTCGGGCAGGCAATCAGCTCGACATTGCGCGACGCAAGGCTAAGAGAACGGAGAATTTCTTTCCCTACTTCCACTTCCTTCACAGGCTCATCTGTCAGTGATACACGAATCGTATCGCCAATGCCTTCGGCAAGCAACGTGCCGATACCAACAGACGATTTGATGGTGCCAACCCGCGTCGTTCCCGCTTCCGTTACACCGAGATGTAAAGGAATATCCGTCCGCTGGGCAACAAGCCGGTACGCTTCAATCATCAACCGTACGTCCGTTGACTTGACTGAAATAATAATATCATAAAACCCGAAGCTCTCGCAGATTTCAACATGGCGCATCGCGCTTTCGTATAATGCTTCTGCCGTAGGGTAGCCATATTTATCTAAAATGTCTTCCTCAAGCGAACCAGAATTAACCCCGATACGAATGGGAATGTTCTTTGCCTTCGCTTCTTTCAACACCTGTTCAATTCTGTCCCGTGAACCGATGTTTCCCGGATTGAGCCTTACCTTTGCCACATTCGCCTCGATTGCTTTCAACGCAAACACATGATTGAAATGAATATCTGCAACAATAGGCACGGGAGAACGTTTCACAATTTCAGCAATCGAGTCGGCAGCTTCCTTATCATTCACAGTCACGCGAACAATATCGCACCCCGCCTCCGCAGCGTCGAGAATCTGTTTAACCGTTCCTTCCACATCGGAAGTTTTCGTCTTGGTCATGGTTTGAACGGAAATAGGCGCGTTGCCGCCAACCAGTATTCCGCCAACGTTCACCTGGCGCGTTTTTCTCCTCACTCCGACTTTATATGTCTGGTGCGGAAACGTTGCATTTGTAAATTCACCGATTACGGGTAAAGCTAATTCCATAGTTTTCTGTTTCCTGTTTTCTGTTTTCTGTTTACTGTTTCAGGTTTCATGCTTCAAGTTTCATGTTGTTCATCTTGCCTCTTATATCTTGCATCCAGTATCCAGTATCCAGCATCAAGAATCGAGCATCAAATCTCACATCGCACATCCCATATCTCGCATCGTCATCCAGTCTCGCTCATCATCATTCAACCTGAAACATGAAGCCTGAAACTCTTAATTGAGCCTTTTGCTCGCTTCAAATAAAAACTGTTTCTCTTCGTATGTGAGGCTCTGGTAGCCGCTCTGGTTGATTTTATCTAGTATTTCATCAAGCCGCTGCTGGGTAGCGCGTTCTTCATCATTGCGAATATCATAGTACGTCGCATCGCTAATATCTTCCCTGCCCGATACCGTGGGCGTTTTTTGATAGTATTCCGGTTGAACGTACCGCAACCGCGATTTTGAGAACATCTGTCCGAACCTGAACCCCTGCCGGTCAATCATGAGCATAATGAGCCCAACTGCCGCTCCGCCAAGATGCGCAAAATGCGCGATACCATCCTGTGTGCCAGTAATACCGGAAAAGAGCTCAAAACCGATATACAAAAGAACAAAATACTTCGCTCGTATGGGCAGGAGAAAATAAACAAATATCGGTCGTTCCGGGAACAAGATTCCATACGCAAGCAGTACACCATAAATTGCCCCGGATGCTCCGACCGTTGGGCCCGAAACACCGAAAAGCGGACTCACAATTAAGTGTGTTACGCCTGCGCCTAATCCGCATATCAAGTAATACAACAGAAATTTTCGTGAACCCCAGGTGTTCTCAAGTTCCATACCGAACATCCACAATGCCAGCATGTTAAACAGCAAATGAAACAACCCGCCGTGCATGAACATGTACGTAACAAGCTGCCACACCTGAAAACCTTTCCCGAAGGGATAAAGAGCAAAAATATAATTGATAAAATATTCCAGCGGGAAGCCGTTGAACTGAAACATTCCAAAGAACATAGCAAGAAGATACAGCGAAACGTTGGAAATCAACAACGCCTTAATCACCGGAGGAAAAAAGCTAAACCCTCCGAAAAACGAAGGCCTGTAATAGCTGGAATTTGAGTAACGATAGTACGACATTGATAAAAGAACGGATTCTATATACTTTTCATAAATTATTTAATTCATCTTTGATACTTCAGCGAGGGGTTTTGGACATTATCCGAAAAACATCGCGATTTTTCATTCTGAGGTCAAGTAATGGCACACTATTCCATTCACATTGATAACATTGCATTTGGAGCTATGTGCTTTACCTTAACCCATCCCGCCAGCTTGCATCGGATTTTTGGGTATTCGTTTTGCCCTTCCCTACTTTGTAGGGAAGGGATAGGTAAAAGTAATGAAAACGACACTTTCAACCGTCTACCGCAAGCAGAAGAACACATGTCATTAGCTGCGAAGCGAAGAATGACAGTATGGGAAGTTCTTAGACTGTTACTTTTACCCATCACTAAACACCATCGGCAAAAATATTCTACTGCTACAAAAAATTTCCTTTTCCTATTTATCCGTCAACGCGGCAATACCCGGAAGTATTTTTCCTTCAAGAAATTCAAGCGAAGCTCCGCCGCCGGTTGAAACGTGCGAAACAGCATTCGTCAGTCCTGCTTGTGCAATTGCAGCAGCAGAATCACCTCCGCCTACTATTGTTATCGCGCCCTGCTTCGTTGTTTCTGCCAGCACGCGGGCGATGGCAAACGTTCCGTGAGCAAAACTTTCCATCTCAAATACACCCATAGGACCATTCCAAACTACTGTTTTTGCCTTCTTTAACTCTTGCTCAAATAATCTAACAGTTTCAACACCAATATCAAAACCTGCCCAACCTTGCGGGATTTGCGTCACAGGAACGTCTTTTCTATCAGCATGTTCTTCCATTTTTTGAGCGATTACACAATCTACGGGTAAAAGGAGCTTTATGTTCCGTTTTTTCGCGTCTTCCAATATTTGTTTTGCAAGCTCAATCTTATCGGCTTCGACAAGCGAATTGCCGACTTCAAGACCTTGTGCCTTATAAAACGTAAACATCATCCCCCCGCCAATGAGTATAACATCAATTTTGCTCATTAAGTTTTGGATAACGTCAATTTTACCTGATATTTTAGCCCCTCCCAAAATTGCTGCATACGGTCTTGCCGGGTTTCCAACAGCGCGGCTTAGATAGTCAATTTCCTTTTTCATCAAATAGCCAGCCACAGAAGCCTTGATAAATTTTGTAACTCCTTCTGTAGAAGCATGAGCGCGGTGTGCGCTTCCGAATGCGTCGTTCACATACACGTCGCCAAGGGATGCAAGTTGTTTGGAGAACTGCTCTTCGTTCGCTTCCTCTTCAGCATGAAAGCGGACATTTTCCAGCAAGCAGCATTCACCGTTTTTCATCCCATTTACCATTTCCGTCACCTCCGCGCCAATGCAATCGGGCGCGAACTTGACCTCCTGCTTAAGGAGCTCCGCTAACCGGTCGGCAACCGGTTTGAGTGTATATTCCATCTTTCGCTTACCTTTCGGACGACCAAAATGGCTCATGAGAATAACACGCGCGCCGCCGATTAGAAGCTTCTTAATTGTTGGAAGCGATTCCACAATGCGTGTGTCATCCGTAATGACACCATCGCTCATAGGAACGTTAAAATCAACGCGCACAAGTACGCGTTTGCCAGAATACTGTATATCATCTATTGTCAATTTGTTCATAGTTTCATTTTCAAGTTGTTATTCTTTTTGTATGTCTAAACTCCCCCCTCACCCCTACCCCTCTCCCAAGGGAGAGGGGTAGGGGTGAGGGGGGAAAAAAATAAAAA
>SCUC01000204.1 GCA_004322375.1 Bacteroidota bacterium | reverse complement strand
AGGGATAAGAATCTTTACACGGAGGGAAACGGGATTCCTGACCATGGTGAACCCCACGTTGACGAAGATTTTAGCGCGATTTCTTCCAGTGATATTTATTGTTCTTATACGGATACTTTTAGAACCCCAAGCTATTCTGAACACTTTCCCCAGGGAATAAAAATTTGGCAGAAGTCCTATGCGTGGAACATGGGAAGCGCAAACGATGCTATCATTATGTTCGACTATACTATAGTCAATGTTGGTAAACATACGTTGAACGACGTTTACGTTGGTATGTTTGCTGACATGGATGTGGGACCTATATCCGTATCTGATATTGCTCAACATAATTATGCTGGATATGATTCTGCTACACGAACGGCGTATATTCACAACCCTGTTGATATAGGATCGACTCCTTTAGGGATGACACTCTTAGCCCTATCGCGGCCATTGGATTCTGTAACACAAATTTTCCAATGGCATGATTTTGATCCACCTTGTGGGGACGCTAATGATTCAGCACTCTATAGCTGCTTAAGTTGTGAAGCATTTGGCAATACGGAATGTATAAAACCAGATCAATCGTCAGTTGACCTTAATGATACACGGGTAGTAATGGCAAACGGTCCATTTGGTCCCGTTGTACCAGGTGATACCCTGAAAATGAGTTATGCTTTTATTTCAGGGGACAACATTATTGATATGCTTAATAATGCGATAAAAGCACATCAATTGAAGAATAGTATTTTTCCGAACGGTATTAACAAACAGAATGAAATGCCATTGGTACATAAGCTTAATCAAAATTATCCGAACCCGTTCAATCCGTCAACAGTTATTCGTTATCAGTTATCGGCTAACAGCTATGTTACGTTGAAAGTGTATGACGTGCTGGGTAGGGAAGTAGCAAGCTTAGTTAACGGGATGCAAGATGCAGGATTCAAGATTCAAGAGTGGAATGCCACGGGACAAGCGAGTGGAATATATTTTTACCGGTTGACAGCGGGTGATTTTGTCGAAGTGAAAAAGATGCTGTTGATAAGATAGGAGCGTTTCTGAGCAAAGACCTAGAAGGTTTGCCAGACCTTCTAGGTCTTGACCCCATCAGATAATGGCGACAATATTTGCTACGGTTGCAAATGTAAGAATCATTTTTTACCTTATCACTTCGTTTGATTCAATCATTGTTGTGAATTTTTCTTAATTACATAAGGTATATATGAAGAAATTCCATGTTGTTTCTATAATTGCTGTTTTAGCGTTGTTTTGTTCTGAGGCATTATTCGCGTTGCCGCGTTTTGCTCTCATGACCGGTGCAAAATGCGGTTCGTGTCATGTCAACCCAACGGGCGGGCAGATGCGTTCCGAGTATGGCACATCGTTTAGTCTTGATGCGCTTCCATTAGTCGCTCATAAGGAGGAGGATTTCACTTTTAATCCGAAGCTTACCGATAACATCACCATTGGAGGTGATTTCCGAACACAATTTCTCTATGATATGGCAATGTCTCCCGGTGATAGCGTGAAGGGCAAGAATACCTTCCATGCTATGACCGCTACGTTATACGGGGCAGTTCAAATCTCTAAAAAAATTACTTTTTATTTTAAGCAGGATTTTCTCAACCAGAGCTATGGCGTGCTAAGCGGACCGGAAGTCTTTGGGGTCGCGAAAATTCTCCCGCGCAGCGGCTATATTAAAGTGGGAGCATTTATGCCGGAATACGGCTGGCGTCTCGATGACCACACAAGCTACACACGCGGTGGAGACATAGGATTTATTCCCGGCGGATTCACGTCGAATGGGCTGCCGTTCTTTCCAAACTATAGAGACGTTGGAATTGAGGTTGGCGCATATATAGATGATTTTACACTTACAGCGAGCGTATTGAATGGAAGCGGCAACCTGCGGAAACTGGATTTTACAACAGATAAAGCGTTTGCCGCAAAGCTGGAATATATAGGAAAAACTGAGGCTGACAGCGGCATCAATTATCGGCTTGGCGCATCCGGTTATGTTTTTAAGGATTACCGGATGGCGGGGTTGACTGCGGGAATCGGTTTCGGAGATTGGGTGTTATATGGAGAGATGGATTGGACTGACGGCAAGCTGAATCAGTTTGCCGGTAATGCGTATGTTGATAGCGCCAAGATGTCGGTTGCCTTTGTCGAGCTGGATTACAGGGCGATTCAGGGTTTATGGCTGACTGCGCGATACGAAACTGTTGACCCGCTCAACGGCATCGCAGATGATGAGCTTGCTCTTACTCCAACGACGAATTCATTCAGCAGGTTAATGCTAGGATTAGAGTTTTTCCCATACAGCTTTGTCGAATTGCGCCCGCAGTATCATGTTGTGATGGAAAAGCCAAGCTTGGATAACGACCGCGTGTTAGTTCAATTACATTTGTGGTTTTAATTAGTTAAAAGGAAAGTATTTACATGAAAAAATCAATTATTCTTTCATTCGTTCTTGTTGTTGCAATTGGGTTCACAGCATTTTCCCCTCAGGAGAAAAAAGGAGCTAAAACAACTGATGCAGGGAAGGGGAAAGCAACGCAGCTTTCTTATAAAAAGGATATCGCTCCAATATTAAAAAAGTATTGCCTGCCCTGCCACACTGAGGATATGATGAATCCAAGCGAGCTGTACCTCGATTCATACGAAAACATTATGGCTGGAGGGAAGCATGGTAAACCGATTATTGTAGGAAAGCCGGATTCGAGCAATTTAATTAAGAAAATTAGCTTGAAACCTCCGTTCGGAGATCCTATGCCATTAAAAAGGAAAACAGAATTCCCGGCGGATACATTGAAGATACTCAAGGCATGGATTGAACACGGGGCGAAGAATAATTGACGATTTGTTCATTGTATCATTGACGATTCAGGAAATAGTTGTAAAGAATTTGTGAAATTTTAGCAACGGTGAGCGTTGCTTTATTATCAATCTGTTCTCCAAGTTCCGGGGAATTGTCAATAAAGATAGCATAGATATAGGTTCCTTTGGATGAAGAAACGATGCCGGCATCGTTTTTTACTTCATCTAAGGAACCTGTTTTATTTGCAGTCCAAAGAGTAGAATCTTCCATGAACGGGAGATAGCGTGGCGCCATTTCAAGATATTGCTGACCTTTCATCATGGCAATGATGCTATCAGAGGTAGCGCGGTCAACAATTTCTCCTTTCACAATCTTCTCTAGTAATAGCAGCATATCGTTCGGCGTTGTAAAACCAATGCCGTATCGTTTTGCCTCCCACGTTTTCTTTTTTGTCGCAAAAGAGTAGAGCTTGTTTTGTAGTTTCGTATGCTGTAATCCGAGCGATTTCATCCTGTTATTAACCGCGTTCAGCTTGTCTTCGTGTTCTTTTCCCAATTGGTCAATAACGTAATTTGTGCCGGTGTTATCGCTTTCGATCATCATCAGCGTGGCAATATCAATGAGCTTGAGCGTTTGCCCGTTATGGAGGTAAGAGAGAATACCGGATCCCGGCTTCTTGGCATCATCAAGCAGGGGGATGGGAGTATCGGGAGAAAGTTTTCCTTCATGGAATTGATAGAATAATTCAACTAACACCGGCAGCTTGATGATGCTGGCTGTCGGGAAGAGGGAGTCGCCATCAATGGTAAGTGTTTCCCCGGTGGAAATATGTTTTGCCGAAATTCCTACCCTTCCTCCAAGTTCATTAATTGTTGTTTGAATCAGTCCCATCGGAGAAGTACTGTTTTGAGCGATGAGGAACGTAGGGAACAGTAAAAAAAGAATAAGCTTGTTCATAGAATTGGTAATAATTTGTGAATGTTTGTGGCGTTACTTCTAACTTGCACCGGTTCATTGAATAAAAAAAGTGTAATAATAACATTGAAAATGTAAAAATTACCGATGCAACCTTTCTTATTTTTCTGACAGCAAAGGTAACAACTCCTATAACCATAAGCAAATCAACGAGTTATAAAAAGTAATATGACCAGCGACACAATAGGTTATTAGTGGAATAAAACTTGAATATTATATTCATGTAGTGGATTAGTCAACAATGAACGTGTTGCCGATGGATTAAGTGTATCTTCGCCATCAGACGCTTAGGACAGTCTTCGGCAACACGCTCATCTTATTGTTCTTGGATAGGGAATTTTATGTATAATAAAACACGCTCGCATCTTTCGAGCAACGATTTTGAATTTATCGCGCTCACATTAGGGCGCACCGATAGCGAACGGCAGGCAATCCTTAGCGTTTCGGATGATAATGTTATTGTTTCTCACCTGCTTCACAGAGAGGAATTATTTCATTCGATCCTTGAAAAACGTTCTTCACTGCTTTCAGTATCCCCCTCGTTATTTTTCTACAGCATGATTTACCAGGCGCTCGATTTCAAGCATCTTGCCGACGATGACGTCGCGGATTATGTCTCCGGGGTATGTGTTGATTTCACGACAAACGACTCACTGTTTCGTTTTACTACGGACGTTTCTGAGCGGATGCTCTATTTTGTGGACTTAGCGCAGG
>SCUC01000203.1 GCA_004322375.1 Bacteroidota bacterium | reverse complement strand
GTGACCTGCTCGACAATTTCATTAAATTTTTTGTACTGCCTGCGAGGACTGTAGGAAGCAAACTCATCGAAATTTAGCTCATCTTTCCCATCCTTAATATGGTCGGCTAACCACCACCCTACCGGCTGCACCGATGCATACCACGGGTATGTTGTGGTATTGCTGTGGCAATCGTAACAAGAGGTTTTCAGCATAGATTCGACCTCAGCAGGAACAGCAAATTGTGTCGTAATATTATTGTTTGACGAGCCTGAAGCATTTTTCTCCGGTCGTATAAACTGCACAATTAATATTGCAAAGCCGAGGACATAAAGAGTAATTTTGAGAATTTTTTTGATGAGTTTCATGTCGTGTGTATAGTTTGTAAAAATGAACTAAAATGTAACTTGATTTTTGTGGATTTGCAATAGAAATTCTTACCTGTCTACCATTAAGCAATACTTATCGAGTACGCAACATTTCTACCAAGAATGGTTAACATGCTGGCGAGAATAAAGGCTTCAAGTTACTTTCAAGGACATAGGTCTCTCTTAAATTCACAAGAACCACAACTATCAAATAACGATTAACAAATAACGTTTTTGTATCTCCCTCCAAAAATCTGTATTTTATTTGTCTTAATCAGTGAAATCAATCAGGAAGAAATGAATTACCCCTTTAACGAAATTGAACCCAAATGGCAACGCTACTGGGAAGAACATCAAACGTTTTCTGTAAATGAAGATATATCAAAGCAAAAGCTCTACGTGCTTGATATGTTCCCCTACCCTTCCGGTTCCGGGCTTCATGTAGGTCACCCGGAAGGCTATACGGCAACGGATATTTATTGCCGCTTCAAGCGAATGTGCGGCTTTAACGTACTGCACCCGATGGGTTGGGACGCGTTCGGCTTACCGGCCGAGCGGTACGCTATGACTACGGGAATCCACCCCAGCATCACCACTCAGGAAAATATCAATACCTTCCGACGGCAAATTAAGATGCTCGGTTTATCGTATGATTGGAACCGGGAAGTTGACACTACCGACCCCAAGTATTACAAATGGACCCAATGGATTTTCTTAAAGTTATTCAATTCGTGGTTTGATGCTGAAACGGGTAAAGCGCGCCCAATTTCGGAATTGTCTATTCCTAAAGGCTTATCTGAGAAGGAGGAATATGAATACAAAGCCAAATATCGTCTCGCATTTCAAGCTGAGATGCCGGTTAACTGGTGCGCAGAGCTTGGAACCGTGCTTGCCAACGAAGAAGTTGACGAATGGACGGAAAAAGGCTACACTGTCGAGCGAAAAGCCATGCGACAATGGATGCTCCGTATAACGGCGTATGCAGAACGTCTAGAAAATGATTTGGAAGGACTACAATGGCATCCGGGAATCCTTGAAATGCAACGAAATTGGATTGGAAAATCAGAGGGAGCAGAAATTGATTTTCTTGTTCAATCATCAGATAAGAAAATACGAGTTTTTACAACCAGACCTGATACTATTTTCGGAGCAACCTATATGGTGCTTGCTCCCGAACATCCTTACGTTGATGAGATAACAACTGAAGAGCAACGAAAAACCGTTCTCGAGTATCGCGAAGCTACAAAACGCAAAAGCGATATGGAGCGGACTGCATTAGAAAAATCAAAAACAGGGGTCTTTACAGGCGCGTACGCAATCAATCCTGCAACCAATCAACCTATTCCGATTTGGATTGCAGATTATGTGCTGCTTTCGTATGGGACAGGCGCGATTATGGCTGTTCCCGGTCAAGATGAGCGGGATTGGGAATTTGCTGAAGTATATAATCTTCCCATACTAAGAACTGTTCAACCCCCTGCAGGGTTTAGCGGCAAGGCTTATCTTGAGGATGGACCGGCTATCAATAGCGGCTTTCTCGATGGGCTTTATATCAACGAAGCGAAAAAGAAAATTATTCTCTGGTTGGAACAAAACAACATTGGAAAAGGCTCTGTAAAATATAAGCTGCGCGATTGGCTCTTCTCGCGTCAGAGATATTGGGGTGAGCCGGTTCCTGTAATAATAACGGAAGATGGCATCGTCAAACCATTGCTCGAGAGTGAACTGCCGCTATTGTTACCTGAAAGTGAAACCTTCAAGCCAAGCCCTTCGGGAGAATCGCCATTGGCAAACATTGAATCGTGGGTAAATGTAACCGACCCCCAAACCGGAAAAAAAGCGCGACGCGAAACCCACACGATGCCCCAGTGGGCTGGCTCCTGTTGGTACTACTTGCG
>SCUC01000202.1 GCA_004322375.1 Bacteroidota bacterium | reverse complement strand
CTCAGAAAGAATAATGTTAAAGCGAAGTCGCTGCAAATAAAGGGCAGGCAGCTACCCGCACCTTCCGAAATTAAAGCATCGCTCGATGAATACGTTATCGGTCAGGAACATGCCAAGAAAACGCTTGCCGTTGCAGTGTATAATCATTACAAGCGCATTGACGCGCAGGATGCTCTTTCCCGCATTGATGATGTTGAAATCGAGAAAAGCAATATCTTGCTGTTAGGTCCAACAGGAACGGGGAAGACGCTGCTTGCCCAGACATTAGCGCGAATCCTTGACGTTCCGTTTGCCATTGCCGACGCGACCACGCTGACGGAAGCAGGGTATGTGGGTGATGACGTTGAGACAGTGTTAGTTCATTTGCTGCAAAATTCGGATTACGATGTTGCTAAAGCCGAGCGGGGCATAGTTTATATTGATGAGATAGATAAAATCGCGAGGAAGAGCGAGAGCGTTTCAATTACGAGGGATGTCTCCGGGGAAGGCGTTCAGCAAGCATTATTGAAAATTCTTGAGGGGACTGTTGCAGGCGTTCCACCAAAAGGAGGGAGAAAGCACCCTGAACAGGCTCTCATCAACGTGAATACAAAGCATATTTTGTTTATTTGCGGCGGGGCGTTTGAAGGGTTGGAGAAAATTATCGCGCGGCGGGTTAGTCAGAACCCGATGGGATTTGGAGCGAACATCAAAAGCAAAAAAGCGAATACTGTTGATGAATATCTGCCGCTCGTTGAGCCTGATGATTTGTTGAAGTTTGGACTCATTCCTGAATTTATCGGCAGGCTGCCGGTCGTTGCGACACTGCAAACGCTTGAAGAGCGCGCATTGCTGAATATTCTTATCGAACCGAAGAATGCCATCATCAAACAGTATAAAAAACTGTTCCGGTTAGAGGGAGTAGAACTTGAGTTTGAGGAGGAAGCATTGAAGACAGTTGTTGATAAAGCGATGGATAGGAAAACCGGCGCTCGTGCGCTGCGTTCGATTATGGAAGAGGTGATGTTAGATATTATGTTCTATCTGCCATCGAAGGAAAATGTCGTGAAATGCACTGTTACGAGAGAGACGATTTTGCGAAAAAAAGAACCTTTGTTTTTGTATAAGGAAAAGCGGGCATCTGTGGCGAGTTGAGGGGGTGGGCTGTGAGCGGTGAGCAGTGAGCGGTGAGCAGTGGGCGGGGATTGGTTGTATGCCCGACTGCGAGCCGTATGCGAATTGTAGGTAGGCAGTCGGGAGCGGATTAGACAACCAATTTTATTATTCATTCCTTGTAAATTTTTACTACAACGTTTCCATCGTTATCAATATACGCGCGGTACATGCCGGAGGTGTTGAAGGGCATTGCTATGTTGCCTTTGTTATCTATAGCGATCACGCCGCCATCGCCGTTAATTTTGGGGAGCTTGTTCATAACAACTTCATCGGCGGCTTGCTGAACGGACATTCCTTTATATTCCATCAAAGCGGAAATATCGTGGGCAACAACTGCACGGATGAAGAACTCGCCCGTTCCGGTTGCCGAGACTGCGCATGTGCTGTTGTTTGCATAGGTTCCCGCGCCGATAATGGGTGTATCGCCAACGCGTCCCCAGCGCTTGTTGGTTGTTCCACCGGTTGAGGTGGCAGCAGCAAGGTTGCCTGATTTATCGAGCGCAACGCATCCGACCGTGCCGTATTTTTGTTCGTCATTCAGCGGGAGCGCGCCTTTTTTTTGTTTTAATGAGTCTTCCTTCGCTTTCGCATCCTGAAGTTGTTTCCAGCGTCGTTCCGTGCGAAAATATTCCGCGGGGACAAGCTCCATCCCATTTTCTTTTGCAAATGTTTCAGCGCCATCTCCCGTCAGCAATACGTGTTTCGATTGTTCCATCACCATGCGGGCGAGGGAAATGGGATTTTTGATGTGCTTCACGCCCCCGACCGCGCCGGCTTTTAAAGTTTTTCCATCCATGATTGCGGCGTCAAGCTCATTAGTGCCTGCATTGGTGAATACCGCGCCTTTGCCTGCGTTAAAGAGGGGAGAGTCTTCAAGAATGTTAATGACTTTTTCTGCTGCATCGAGACTTGTACCGCTATTTTTTAATATTTCATATCCTGCTGTAATGGCTTCCGTAAGCTTCTCGCTATATTGTTGTTCCAGCTCAGGAGTCATGTTGGATTTCAGAATAGTTCCTGCTCCACCGTGGACGACGATGCCGAAGGGGGAGTTCTGGGCATTGAGGTTGAAAGAAATTATTATGACGAGTACGAATATTGTTTTCACGCAGGAGTATGCCGAAAAATAATTTTTCATGTTGATACCTTATGAGGGTGTTTAAGTGTGACTCAAGGTTTTTGATGTAATGGAATAATGTTGCGATGGGTATAAAACCCATCGCTGGAACAGTCTTCGATAATCTCTCATTCAAAATAATTGTCAAGCTTTAGAAATGTAATTGTTCTATTGTTGTTTTCAAAACTTCGGCTGAATGTTGCAAGGTATGAATTTCTGTTTCATACAGCATAAATTCTTCAAAAAATTCATAATGTCCATTTGCGAAATGGACTCTACATTGTACTTGTGGGACAGCGTCATAGAAATAATGAACATTTCGTGGTTTCAGCCACAAACTAACAACCTCAGTTATTAGATATTTGAAGGAATATTGAGTCGCGGCTACATTAAAATTCGGTTTTTTCAATAATTTTGTGTAAATTCACCCCGTTCTCATGGGGAAAGTTATGTGTTTTACATTGATAACACGTACCTTTCTTCTCGCTAATGGACTTTCGCTTGCTGTCAAAGTGCAACGTAGTTTCATTTCTTGTCAAATTCAATCATTTTTATTGTTATCCAAAGGAGCCGTTAAGCGCGCATTATGGAATTATCGTTAATTTTAGGTATCAGCATATTCGGATTATTGTTTGCATTGTATCTCATCCGTGACGTTATGAAACGGGACACGGGGACTGCGAAAATGCGGGAAATATCGGATGCAATCAAACAGGGAGCAGAGGCATTTTTAAAACGCCAAAATCGCACGATCATACTTTTAGCTTTAGCTCTTGCGATGTTAATCTATATTTTGTACGCATTCGTACGGGCGCATAACGAGCATGACCCGGCTTCGCCAAGCCAGCTAGCGCTTTGGACGACTGTCTCATTTGTCCTTGGGGCGCTATGCTCTGTTGCTGCCGGATACATGGGGATGTGGGTTTCGATTCGTTCCAACATCCGCACGGCGGCGGGAGCATTAAAAAATATGAACAGCGCCTTACAGCCGGCATTGCGCGGTGGAGCGGTTTCAGGCTTCTTTGTCGTGGCAATGAGCTTACTCGGAGTGGCAGGATTGTTTGCCCTTGTAGATGCTTCCGGTGTAACGGATGATATAACAAAAATTCCACTCCTGATTGTCGGTTACGGTTTTGGCGCGAGCTTCGTTGCTCTGTTCGCACAGCTGGGTGGAGGTATTTACACAAAAGCGGCAGATGTTGGCGCAGACCTTGTTGGAAAAGTGGAAGCGGGCATCCCTGAAGACGACCCCCGCAACCCGGCAGTTATTGCCGACCTTGTCGGCGATAACGTTGGCGATTGCGCAGGCAGAGGCGCGGACTTGTTTGAATCCACTGCGGCAGAAAACATCGGCGCGATGATACTTGCGGCGGGGTTGTACAAGGCAAATGCAATGACGTTTGAAGGAGCAGGGCTTACCTTAATAGGAGTGTTGCTGTTCCCGCTTGTTGCGCGTGCGTTTGGTATTTTAGCATCCATCGTCGGTATCATGGTTGTCAAGACAAATGACACAGAAGACCCGATGAAGGCATTAAATCGGGGTTACTATGTTACTGCTACTCTTGCGATTATCGGATTCTTTATCGCTTCGAAGTGGCTGCTTGGACCATATTACTTTAACTTTTTCCTTGCAGGGATGATTGGTGTTTTGACCTCGATAGCATTCGTTCTCATCACACAGTATTATACTGAATACCGGTATCGTCCGGTAAAATCTATTGCAGAAGCGTCTCAAACAGGACCAGCAACAAATATCATTAGCGGCATAGCCATCGGGATGGAATCCACAGGGTATCCGGTTCTCGTTATCGCGGCGGCGATTGTTGGGGCGTATTTCCTTGGAGAAAGTTCGGGCCTTCAACATGCAGGGTTATTCGGCACAGCAGTAGCAACAATGGGTATGCTTGGAACGGCGGCATATATTCTTGCCATGGATACGTTTGGACCTATTACAGATAATGCCGGCGGCATCGTTGAAATGAGTCAACAATCGCATGAGATTCGCGAACGAACCGATAGGCTTGACTCTGTAGGAAACACGACCAAAGCATTGACAAAGGGATATGCAGTCGGTTCGGCGGCGTTAGCGGCGTTTTTGTTATTCAGCGCTTACATTGATGAGGTAAAAATATATATGCCGAGTTTTGAGAGCGTGGTTAATCTTAATAAACCGGAGGTTTTTGTAGGGGCGTTACTTGGGGCTATGCTTGTCTTTTTGTTCTCTTCGATGGCAATTAAAGCTGTCGGACGGGCAGCGTATTCGATCATTAATAACGTCCGTGAACAGTTTAAGAAAAATCCCGGAATCATGGCGGGAACCTCGAAACCCGATTACGGTCAATGTGTTGATATTGCCACACGCGCAGCCTTACGAGAAATGGTTATGCCCGGCTTGCTTGTTGTCGGTATGCCGATTGCAGTAGGCTTGGCGTTCAAATGGTTATACGTTGCGCAAGGTTCTCCAATCCATGGCGCAAGCGGCGCTGAAGTGGTCGGTGGGTTTTTGATGGTGGGGACAATCGTTGGCATTTTGATGGCGTTGTTCTTAAATAACGGCGGCGGCGCATGGGATAATGCAAAAAAATATATAGAAACCGGCGCTTACGGTGGAAAGAAATCTGACCCGCACAAAGCCGCGGTTGTAGGCGATACAGTTGGCGACCCGTTTAAGGATACAGCGGGTCCATCGTTGCATGTTTTAATTAAATTATTGTCAACAATTACGTTAGTGTTAGCCCCGTTGTTTATTTAACTCTCCCCCTCACCCCTAGCCCCTCTCCCGCAGGGAGAGGGGTAAAATATCCCTTGCCCTCTCGCTCGGCAAAGGCGGGCAGACATGGAAGCGGGGATAGGCAAGGTTAAAACATCTTAAGAAGTTTTTCGTACACGTAGGGAGTATTTGTTCATAAAAAGATACAATAGCATTGCAAAGAAAGAGAGAGCGGTTTTATTTCATTGACGAGGGGTTATATTTTTGTTAATGCACTATAATTTTCGTACATATAGTGTCTAAATTTTTCCATGGCGTCTGATCAGCAAGATATAAACTCTCAAAACAAAGGTGATTCCGGTTCGCACGAGACCGGAGTGCGTAAGCTTTGCGCAATCATGTTTACCGACATCAAAGATTTTTCGGGAAAGATGCAGCGCAATGAAGTCGGCACGATGCGCTTGCTCGGTATTCATAACCGGATGATGACAGATGCCGTTCATAAATTTGACGGCACGGTTATTAAAACAGTGGGGGATGCTTTTCTCGTTACCTTCGATAGCGTTGTCAGCGCAACACAATGCGCGATAAGCATTCAACAGCAATTTATAGAGTATAATGCCCAGATAAAGAGCGAGGATGAAAAAATCACTGTTCGCATCGGCGTTCATCTGGGAGACGTCTTCGTAAAAGATAAGGACGTCTTTGGGGATGGTGTTAATATCGCTTCCCGCATCCAATCCATGGCAGAGGTTGGGGGGGTGAACATTTCCGATAGCGTGTATCAACAGGTTCGCGCCAAGCTCAATATTAAGGTGTTGAATCTTGGCGTTCCCCAGCTAAAGGGGATTGCAACTCCAGTCAAAGTCTTTCAGGTCATCATTGTCCCAACCGATAAGGCGCGGGGAAAATTTGCGACAAACCTTTTCGTATTCAAAACTATCCTCAAGCGCAAGAAAACGAAGAAAATCATTGGCATTTCCTTCGCATCGCTTGTTATTATTGCGGCGGCAGTTTGGTATTTTCTTGGTCCTGCTCCTCCTCCGAACTCTCTTGCAGTTCTCCCGTTTAAATATATCGGAGACAGTGAAGAATCGTATATCGCAGACGGTTTTACAGACGACATTAACATTTCTTTGTCGCGGTTTTCCAGCATTAAAGTGCTTTCTTCAAAAAGCACAGATAAGTACAAAGACACCAAACTAACGGAAGAAGAGATTGCAACCGAGCTCAATGTTCGCTACATTCTTACCGGCGTGATAGAAACCAAAGGGAATAATTTAACAGTTCGGTTTACCATGAACGAACCGTTAACGAAGGAATCTATTC
>SCUC01000201.1 GCA_004322375.1 Bacteroidota bacterium | reverse complement strand
TCCGCTTGACAGGACTATTTCGCAGTTTACCTTGCGTGGACAGCAGCCGGTGATTATTGCCGATATGGATGAGCATGAAGAATATGCTCTTTTAGATTCGTACAAGCTGGGAATACGTTCTCAAATGTCATTTCCGATAATCTCGAAGGGAAGAATAATCGGAACGTTAACAATCGGCAGTGCCACAGCAAACGCGTACCGGGGCGTGCAGACAAAAGCATTGCAGATGGTTGCCCAACAACTTGGCGTAATCATAGACCGCGTACAATTGTTCAGCAAAGTCAGCGAAGATGCAGGATACATTCGGAATTTGCTGGATTCGATAGATAACGTGGTTTATACCATTGGAACTGATTATCGCATTCTTGAAGTTAATCGGGCGTGGACAGATTTTTTACGCGCGTACGATGTTCCGATTAAAAAAGAATATCATGGGTTGAACATTTTTGACGTCCTGCCGGATGAAGAATTAACTCTTGTGCTGCAAAAGGTGACAGGCGATGTATTTTCAGGTTCGGTGAGATATTTTTCACAAGAGATTGTGCTTCATAGCGCATCGGGCGAACAAACGTTTCAGGTAACAATCAACCCTCTCATTATTGACCGGCGTATTACCGGTCTGGTCATTAGTCACAACAATATTACGGAGTTAAAACAAACAGCCTCCGAATTAAAAAAATATTCAGACAAGCTGTTGACATTAAACTCGATTGCGATGCTTACGCAAACAACGAAAACTATTAGCGGAATATTGGATAAGGCGATTCCGATGTTGAAAAATACAATCGAAGCAGATGCAATAGTGGTGTTTTTACGTGACGAAGGAACCAACGATTTACTGTTAACAGCGCATTCGGACGTTAAGAAAGAACTCCTGGATAAAATGGCGCGGCTTTCGCTTCAAGCATCTGCGACAGGGAATGTTGTTAAAACAAAACATCCGTTATTCATTCAGAAAAAAGCATATAATGATGCCCGGCTGCTGGTACAGGCGAGAGAGATATTTAAGGAGAACGGGGTTGAAGCGTTTGGCGTTATTCCTCTCATCTCCAGCGAACAGGTATATGGAGCGATGGTAGTGATGTACCGTGTCCAGAACCCGTTCACGGAACAGCTGAATCAAATTCTCACGCTTGCCGGAAACCAATTGGGCTCCGCCGTTGAAAATGTTCGTCTGTATAGCCAGCTGCAAGATCAGGTGGAACGATTATCGGTATTATACCAGCTCAGTCAGCATTTAACCTCCACGCTCGATGTCGAACAGATATTTCAATTTGTGGTGGAACACATCCAGAAAATTTTATCGTTCGAGGAACTATCTGTCGGTTGGTATGATGAAAAAACGTTGGAGATTACTACGGTGTTTGAAGTTGCTCGGTACGAGGGGAGGGCGCAAATTTTTTCTAAGCAGGGAGAACGCAAACGGATAGATGCTCAATCGGCGGAATGGCTGGCAATACAATCAAAAAGAACGAGTGTCGCGCGCGATGGAATGCTCCTGCACGTGCCAATGTTTTCAAAAGAAAAAATTATCGGGGTCATGTCGCTGATGCAATCGGTAAAGCAGGCGGATGTGCAGCCGCAAATCAGGCTGCTTGAAAGCATAGCGAATCTGGTTGCAATCGCGCTTGAGAAAGCGAAGCTCTACCAGGAAACGATGACCAAGACGAGAGAGATAGAGCGACGCAATAAAGAACTTGACGATTTTACCTATGTCGTTTCTCATGACTTAAAAGAGCCGTTGATCAGCATTGAGGGATTTACAAGAATTATCAATACGGATTATGGCGAGTCAATCCCGGCTGAAGGAAAAGAGTACCTCGATTCGATTATTGCTGCATCAGGTAGAATGAAGCACCTTATTGATGATTTGCTGATGCTTTCCCGTATCAGCAGGCCTACTGAAGCATTTAAGCCGGTAGCTCTTCACGAAATCATCGCTGATATCAGGGCGGATTTTGAGTTCACGCTGGTGCGTAAAAATGCCCTTCTCGTCGTGGAAGACCCGCTTCCTGTTATTTACGGCAATCGTACGCACATTAAAATTTTGTTCCAGAATCTTATCGGTAACGCCATAAAATTTAATGACAAAGAACGACCTACTGTGGAAATAGGATTTCAGAATACTGAAAATAATTCTTATCTTTTCTTTGTTCGGGACAATGGCATAGGAATTGACAAAGACTTTCAAGAAAAAATCTTTGTCATTTTCCAACGTTTGCACCCACGTGAAGAGTATGAAGGTACCGGCGCTGGTTTAGCAATCGTGAAGAAAATTGTCGAAATGCACAAAGGATCAATTTG
>SCUC01000200.1 GCA_004322375.1 Bacteroidota bacterium | reverse complement strand
CGAAGGTTTGCCGTGTTGCTTGTTGCGGACGTTGTTTGCACTCTCATGCCGGTTGATTCGTTGAGAAGCATTGCCACGTTGGAGGGAGTCATAAGGAGCTTTTCCTCAACTTCTTCCTGCGGAATCGCTTCCACCCGAACAGGCACATCAGCAATAGAACGCGTTGTACGGGTTCCCGTAATCACCATTTCTTCCGCCTCGACATGAGAAGCTTCAAGGAGAATCGTGAGAAAGATTGAATCATTATGAGGGAGCGTTATTTCCGTTTCATATTCCTCATAGCCGATTAAGGAGACTATAAGAATGTACGAGGAGCCCGCGGTAGCGGAAAAAACAAAATTCCCAAGCTCGTCAGTCGAAGCGCCGATGCTTGTCCCCTGAAGGTAAACGGACGCCCCGGCTAACGGTTCGTTAGAATCTGCATCGTGGACAATTCCTGCAATGCGGGAATTTTGGGCATACGCGTTGATGAAAAAGAAAAAGAAGAGAACAAGAAAATGTGATGAATTCTTCATTAGTGTTTTATCTTTGTAGATGAAGTGTTTTATACCAGCAGTCTGGTCGCAAGGACGCGATTACACGAAAACGATATATTTATTTCTCTCAGTGGTTGTGCTTTTTGTAAGATGTCTTAACATTCGCAGGTTTAATGTTTTTATCTGCGCCTTCGCCGCGCTGCCAGCCGGCGTAACACTCGTTGCAGACTTCCTTTCCGTTTTTCAGATTGTTGTAGCAGTTACAGCTTTGATGTTCAAGCAGACAGGTGTTGCATGGCTCTTTAACACAGCAAGAATATTTGCCCTGTTGCATTGCCTCTTGTTTCGCTTCCTTCAAAAGAGCAGTCGCTTTATTGACCTTCTCTTTCACGGAATTGGTTTGTGATATTGTAACTTTTTCAAGATTCATTCCACACTTTGGGCATTTACCGGGCTTATCCGATTTTACTTCCGGGTGCATGGGACAGGTGTACGTATCTTTAACAGATTCTGAGGATTTGCTTTTTGTTGCTTGCATTTCGTGCTGGTGGGTCTGAGCCGCTCCAATAGTAACGAAAAGGGTTGCAAGAATTACCAAAAATAAGTTTTTCATAATGGTTTCCTTTATGATAATGATTGATTGATTTAGTGTGAAGTAATAAACTGCATTTGGATTTCTAATTGCATTGCTTACAACATTCCGCCATTCCATACCAGCATTCCTAACATCATTGCGCCCATAAGCACGCCCCCGATAATGAGCATCGTGCTTGCGCCTCCTGAGTTGTGCATTCCTCCTTGATGGCTATTTTGATTTCCCATGCCGACGTCTCTTGTCGTTTCAATGACGATTGGTTGTGTTAGGGAGCGTTCTTGAATTGCGAGGACTCGAATGGCAACAGTACATTCCCCCTCTGAAGCAGGGGTGAAAGAAAACATATATGTACCGGATTCATGTTCAGTTGCCTTATATTCGGAGCTTTGCAGTTGCTGTGTCTCGTGACTCGTATGATCTTGAAACGAAGCTCGCGCAACAATCTCTGCGCCTGAAACAGATGTTCCCGTTTCTTTGTCGGATACTTTCACCGTGATAGCTGTTTCCTTGTTGATTTCAAACGGAGGAAAGCTTGCTACTGCTCTAATGTTTTCCACAGTAACTTCTTTTTCTTGAATGATCGTTGTTCCGGTTTGATGTTCCTCATGGCTATTCATCATGAAGGTGTGCATGCAACCTGACCAGACCAAGGATGATAAAA
>SCUC01000199.1 GCA_004322375.1 Bacteroidota bacterium | reverse complement strand
ATGAAGGTGTGCATGCAACCTGACCAGACCAAGGATGATAAAAAAAGGATTATGATTTTCATTGTTCATCTTGAGATTATGTTCAACTTTGATTTTTTTTGTTTGATAGGCGCGGCTGGCAAGAATCGCAACGTGCCAGGAACGACCCTGTACCAGCGCGCCTATCGCGTAACCTTTTATGGATGATGACTTTCGTGTCCGCCGCCAGCCTGGCTTGTATCCATCGTGCGGAAGTGATACATCATGGTTTCACTCATCGTTCCTGTGCCGTGTCCGCTCATCATTCCCATGGTACCCATACGGCTGTTCATCATTTGCATCATCTCCTGTCCCATATGGAGCATATATTGCATGTTAGACATCATCATAGAATCCGGTTGAAAAGTACATTTCGTACTTTCCGTATTCCAGATGAACGTTCCCGGCGTACTGTGCTGGTTCGCTACATGGTTCATTTTCATGGAGTCCATCATTGCCGTGTTCATCATGCCATGGTTCATCGAATCACTAACCGGACAGAGTGAATCAGCCATTGCCAGCTCACTGATGAGGTGAAAATTTTGTTGAACGACGGCGCGGTCAACAGGTTGAGCAAATGAGAGCGTGATGCTTGCATCAAGTCGAATGTTGGTTGCTCCATCATTCGGGGTAATTGTAAATTGCTGTTGGGTATCCTCTGGCATTGATGATGATGAATCATCGGAACAGCCGGCAATACCCAATAAAAGAACAAGTGAAATGATGGAGAGTAGGGTTTTCATAAAGTTCTCCATTGATTGTGTGAGTTGAGAGTTATTGTTGATGTTATTAATGATTTATTCTTTGACTACGAGAGTTCCCTGAATCATATTCATGGGGCAAGTAAACGTGAATGAGCCGGAAGCAGCAGGGGTAAATTCTACGGAGGTTAATTGATACGGCGTTAATTCTTGCTTGATGTGAAAGTCCTTGAACATGACCGTTCCGGTGCAGCTTTCTTCCTGTAAATCGAAGTTCAGCCTCAAGGGAATATTTTTCTTGACTACGAGCGTGCTGGGTTGATAACCATCGTTGATGACAATGGTAGCTTCCTGGATTCCGTCGTCATTGATGAAGGCATATCCTTTCGATTGAACAGTTTGTTGCTGGCTTGAATGTTCCGCATGACTTGCAGACTGTTTATGACCGGAGCCATGCATGCCGCATTGAGCATTTGCAGCGTTGTTGATTCCGAGGAAAAGAACAAATACGATGATGGAAGGGAAGTATTTCATGGTCGTACCTTTCTATAAATGTAGTTGATGGGTATTGTTTTTTTAGGATATAATAATTATTGGTTTTGAATCTCCGGTTTCATCCCGCCATACGTGTCGTTTACAAAAGCAATGACCTGCTGAGGAGTTTGTCCTGCCTGTAAGCTGCGCCGAATCGTTTCTCGTTCTTTGGCAGCTTCGGGACAGGTGCAGACGTCAAGAGAAAGTTCGCCGCATTTTCCACAAGTACATATAAATTGCTTGGCAATGGAGCTTACGGTTGATTCTAATGGAAGATTAATTTCACCGGGCGCTTGAGATTCCTCAGACGTTTGAGGAAGCAAGCTTTGTTGATATAAATACATTGCATAGAAAATTGAAGTTGCTCCAAGAATAATAATAACAATAACAACCAGCGGGTTCTTAGACGCCGATCGTTTTACGGGGATATTTTTTTTATGGCTCATAGATGTATTCCTTAATGGTTAATAAGGATTGATGTTGGCGATGTCATAGCAAAATGGTTGAAGTCATTAGGTATCGAGTCACCCTTCTAACGGACTTACTTGCTGTCCAAGCGGCAGTAAGCTCGGAATTGTCGGGTCGTAATCGAACACGCCGAAATAATGGTCTGCTGCGGTTCCCGACGTGCCGATTTGATGGACGAGTTCACGGGCTCGTTCCACCAGGCAATCTTCACAAAGAAATTGAAACCGGGAAGCCTGTGAGTATTGTTTGAAATATTCATTCACCATGATTTCGTTAATGCCTATTGCCTGCAAAGCTTCGACCAGCCAATGCACCCGCATGGTATTGACATAGACGACAATTCGTTTCATAGTTATTCTCCAAAATGTTCTGGTAATTCATTTGTAGTTAGTTCTCTTTGTTATTGTTGAGAGAAAATGATTTTCCCTGCCTCATTACTCTTGACCCAATAGCCCTTACCGGCTATAAGCATATCCACCGGAGTGTATCCGTGTTCAAATCCAAAAAAGTTTGACTGAATAAGATTAGGTGGAATTGAGGTAATTTGAGAAACTGGAAAGGCATCTTGCATAGAACAGATGAGATTCCAACCGGAAGCAACGTCCACAGTATCCAAAAATTTCACAGTCCCGGTAATGGTTACAGTTTGCTCCGAATCGAACTTTATCCAATATCCTGATCCATCGGTTAACGTGTCTCGCTTTGAGTAGCCGGGTCCCGGAACATAAGCAAATGCAGATGAAATCGCCTGTGGAAACAGTACACTCTTCCTGGCATCAGATACCGCGAGCGGTAGTGCGAGCACGTTCCATCCTTTTTGCACGTTCAGAGTTGCGGTAACCGGGGGTACATCTTCAACCATGAAGCCCCATGGAGCGTTGGATGCAACAGTCGAGCCATTCTGGTTCCTCGCTACGACTTTCCAGTAATATGGTTGTCCGGGGCTGAGCCCGCTGTAGGCATATACCGTGTCAATTACATCCGAGGCGACGAGAGCTGCAGGTGGATTGATCGTATCAAGGTAGGCATCATACGTCGTGGTGTTTTGCGAAGAACTCCAAACGAGCATCCCATCAGTCGGTTGATTCGCTGCCTGATCCAGTGGCGCGAGGAGGACAAAGTTAGCTGGTGGTGTTCCCACTGTAGTAAAGCTCCATGGGGCGCCATCCGCAGTTGTGGTACCGGCTGAATTTTTCGCGATCACTTTCCAGTAGTACGTCGTGGAGTAGAGTGAAAGAGAGTAATCGAACGATATCCCGGTCTGGTTGGAACTCACGAGAGTTGTTGGCGGATTGTTCTGGTCAAGGTATACATCGTAGCTGTCGGCATAGTTTGATGCTTGCCATGAAAGCGCGCCGCTGAGCGGCTGATCGTCAGCGCTGTTGCCGGGAGAGAGAAGAGTAAAGGCTTCCGGCGGCAACTGAACAGTTCCCTGGAACTGGAAATTGCAGAAAACCGGAAGATGGTCGCTTGCATAGTGAAGCGCGTTTGCCACGCTGTCAGGTACGGCATTATTGGGAAGACGATTGATTGAATCATTGAAATGATTCCCATCATTACCGAACGCCGTGTACGATGGCACGATAAGATTGTCATCCAGAGAGAAGGACGTGAGCATGATATCAAATCGGTCGTCCAACCCACCGGTAGAACCGCCGCCGAATGAACGTACGCGGGGTGACTGTGTGTGTATGAAACGGAACGTGCTATTATTTGTCCAGTCTCCAGCAGCATTGAGAGGATCTTTCGTTCGACCATCATTGTCAGTTTCGCTTCCTATAAGTTTCTGGTATGCCGGCTCGCTGCTTCGATAGATATTGTAGTCGCCAACAATAAGGAACTCGCTTCCTGTAGGAAGGGTGTTAAGATAGTTCCGTAAGATGGTGGTTTCTGCAAGGCGTTTCTGCTCGTTATCGCTTCCTGAGCTTGCTTTCAAGTGGAGCGAATAAATTCTTAACGTATCTTGTGTTCCCTTAACATGAAGAACATATTCAGCAACGTCTCGTAAAGCAGTTGGGATGTATGATGCGCTGACAAACGTTACTTTTGTTGATTTGTAAAATATTCCGTTGTCTGTATCAGGACCATCATGAAACGGAATTGTGCTGTACTGATTTGGCGTATTATAGTTCATCACGTTATCTAAAAAAGTTGTTACGCCGGATTGACTTATCATTTCCTGGGAAACCAAAATATCCGGTTGGATAGCATGAACGACTGTTCTAAAGTACGCTGAGCGTGTAGAAACGTCGCCGCCTGGAAAATTTAACAGATTGTAAGAACAAATTCGCAGTGTGTCTCCTGCAAGAAGCGTGTTTGTCGCTACGATGATGATGCAACATGTTATCACTAACAGTGCAATAGGTTTCATTGTTGATTTTCCTTTGTTTGAATATTTGAATTGTGTACGTGTATTTCGTTGAGGAGCTTGTGAACATATTTTTCCGGTTCTTGCTCAAATTCTCGCTTGCAGCCCGGCGCGCAAAAGTAGTAGGTTCTACCCTGATATCTGCACGTGCCGGCAGCCTGCTCTTCCTCTATATTCATTCCACAAACCGGATCTTTTACCATAGGTGGACTCCTTCATTTATTTTTTTCATTTTGCATTTCCGCCTTTGGCGAGACTCGCTTTTAGCGGTTAAATTTTGCATTGATATTATCCTTCTTTCATCCAACCAGAAATTTTCGACATTTCGAGCTTGCCTTTTTTCAGGGAGCGTTCTTTCATAATACTGAATAACACCGGGGTAACGACAAGCACGTGGATGGTGGAAGTGATAAGCCCGCCAATCATCGGGGCAGCAAGGGGCTGCATCACATCCGCGCCAACGCCGGTACTCCACATGATGGGAATAAGACCGATAAGACTTGTGCCGACAGTCATTACTTTTGGGCGCAGACGAAGCACCGAGCCTTCGATTGTGGCTTCTGTAATATCGGACATAGTTATCTCTCCCCGTTTTCCCTGTTGATGGGCGTGCAAGCGTCTATCGAGCGATTCATGTAAATAGACGACCATAACCAAGCCTGTTTCTACCGCAAGCCCGTACAATGCTATGAAGCCGACCCAGACTGCGACAGAGAAATTGTATCCAAGAAAATAAATGAGATACACTCCACCAATCAAGGCGAAGGGAACGGAGAGCATGACAACAAACGCCTCCGTGTAATCTTTCGTAACGAAGTAGAGCATCACGAAAATAATCAGGAAGACAATTGGCATGAGCATCTGCAAACGCGCTTTTGCGCGAACCTGATTTTCCCATTGCCCGCTCCACTGCAAGGTATAGCCGGCGGGCAGGGTCAATTCTTTTTCCAGAACTTCTTTGGCTTCTTCAACAAAACCGCCCATATCTCTACCACGGACATTTAAGAATACGATAGAGCGCAGCTGAGCATTTTCACTTGAAATCATGGGAGGACCGGGAGCAATTTCGATGGAGGCTAATTGGGAGAGGGGAACGTAGCTACCTGTGGAGATTGCTGATTGCTGATTTCCGATTTCTGATTGGTTATCATTTGATGTTCTCTTGCTCCTTTTTTCCATTCCTCCATTCATCCCGACGTTTTGCCCCCCGTTCATGCTTGAAGTACTAACTTTCATAGAAGAGGTATTCATTTCTCCGTTTGAGGAAATATTGACGGGGACAAGAAGGTTTTTAAGGGCTTCGAGGTTGTCGCGCCATTCACGTTCGTACCGGACGCGGATGGGGAAGCGCTGACGTCCATCTATAACGACGCCAATGTTTTGTCCGCCGATTGCCGTTTCGATGATGTCTTGCACATCGCCGATATTAATGCCATACCGGGCGACTGTCTCGCGATTGATTTTAATATCAACGAAGAAACCACCCTGGGTTCGCTCAGCGTAAAGGTCGGCAGCCCCGGGGACTTTGCGAACAATTTGTTCAGCCTTGATTGCGAGCTGTTCGAGCGTATCCAGATTCTTTCCGAATATTTTTATCCCAAGGTCGGTTCGGACTCCTGTCGAGAGCATGTTAATACGATTAATAATCGGCTGAGTCCATCCGTTTCTCACACCGGGTATTTGCAGCTTGGCGTCAAGCTCAGAGATGATATCGTTTTTGGTTATTCCCGGTCGCCACTCGCTTTTTGGCTTGAGAAGAACAATCGTTTCAATCATGCTGATAGGGGCAGGGTCGGTTGAAGTTTCAGCTTTTCCTACTTTGCCGAGAACATGAGATACTTCAGGCACAGACTTGATAATCGCATCCTGAACCTGAAGAATACGGTTAATTTCCGTGATGGAAGCGGAAGGCAGAGTAACCGGCATAAAGAGCAAGCTGCCCTCATCAAGGGGCGGCATGAATTCAGAGCCGATATTCATCATCATCGGAACAGTAATCAGCAGGGCAACAACATTGATAATGATGGTGATTGTCCGATGTTTTAATACCCACCTGATAACAGGAGCATAAATCCAGTTTAAGAATTTTGTAATCGGATTTTTTTCTTCACTGCGGAATTTTCCCCGTGTCAGCATCGTCATCAACATCGGCACAAGGGTGATCGCAATGATTGCAGACCCCGCGAGGACAAATGTTTTCGTGAATGCAAGAGGACGGAACAATTTTCCTTCCTGACCTTCCAGTAAAAATACAGGAAGGAAGGAGACCACCATGATAGCAACCGAGAAGAATATCGCAGGACCGACTTGCTTTGCAGAACGAATTGAAATCTCGATGTAATCTTCCTTCGTTAGCTCGCTCTTTTCTTGCTGCGCGCTCGCGACGTTTCGGTACGCATTTTCAACTAATACAATAGATGCGTCAACAATGACGCCGATAGCAATTGCTATCCCTCCCAGCGACATAATGTTGGAGGTGATGCCGAAGATCTTCATGCAGATAAAGGCAATCAGCACCGCGACCGGAATTTCGATAATAACACGAAGCACGCTGCGGAAATGCAAGAGGAAAAGCAGGACAACAATGCTTACAACGATTGCCTCTTCAATTAACGCGCCTTTGAGTGTTTCGACTGAAGCGGTAATAATGTCGCTCCGGTCGTACGAAGTTTTGATTTCAACGCCTTCGGGCAACCCGGGCGTAATTTCTTCGATGCGTTGTTTTACACGGTCAATAATTTCCTTTGCATTTTCACCATAACGCATGACGACAATGCCTCCGACTACCTGTCCTTTGCCATCTTTTTCGATGGAGCCGCGTCGAATATCAGGACCCATTTGGACTCTTCCGATATTCTTGATATAAATGGGGACTCCATTTCCTCCCGTTCCGACAACAATATTTTCTATGTCGCTTATAGAGCGAATGTATCCTTGTCCGCGGACGAAATATTCAGCATCAGAAATTTCAAGAATTTTTCCTCCGACGTCATTGTTAGAGCGCATGACAGCATTTTGAATATCAGCAATTGCAACGCTGAATGCTTTCATCTTATTCGGATCAACGTCAACTTGATACTGCCTGACGTAGCCGCCAATCGAGGCAACTTCAGCAACGCCCTGCACGCCCTGTAGATTGAGCTTAATGTACCAATCTTGAATTGCGCGAAGCGTTCCTAAATCCTGCTTGCCTTCGACTGTGTACCAGAACACATGCCCGACGCCGGTTCCATCGGGACCAAGCTGCATTTTCGAGCCGGGAGGCAATGAAGATTGAACCGTTGAAAGCTTTTCAAGCACGCGGCTTCTTGCCCAGTATAAATCTGTATGCTCATTAAAGATGATATAGATGAAGGACATTCCGAACATGGATTGAGCGCGAATCGCTTCTACCTGAGGCACGCCTTGCAGGGCGGTAACAAGCGGGAATGTTACCTGATCTTCAATGAGCTGTGGTGAACGCCCCATCCATTCGGTGAAGACAATGACCTGATTTTCCGATAAATCAGGAATTGCATCAAGCGGCGTGTGAGCTACTGCCCAGATTCCCCATCCAATAATGATGAGATAAAAAAGGATGACGATGAACTTGTTGCGCGCACAGTAATCAATAATTTTTTCTATCATAGCATCCTCACTTGTGAACCGTTAATGTGCCGTGAACCATGTTCATTCCGCAGGAGAACTTGTATTCTCCGGTCTTCATGGGCGGCAACTCGACCAGCGTTGTTTGATGTGGCGTCAGCTTTTTCCGAATCTTAAAATCTTGAAAGACAACTTCATCAGTGCATGGAGAATCATCATGTCGCTCGAAGGCAATCGTGAATTTCTTCCCTTGTTGAGCGTGAATCACGTCAGGAGAATACTTTCCATCAACAATGATAGTTGCATCGCTCTGCATGGTATACCCTTCATACTGTTCGCCCGATGGCTTCTTTTCTTGCTCAGGTTCTTTCGG